>JAZRXC010000024.1:0-7989 GCA_045600025.1 Lachnospiraceae bacterium | reverse complement strand
TGTCCGTCAACCTCAGGCCCCTATGTCCTGCATCTATGTCTGGTTTTATCGTTGCCAGCCAACCTCAGGTCCCTACGCCCTGCATTAGAACGGATTTTAGGTGTCAGTCGCACCAGCGGAATGACGTCCGCTTCCTTACTTTCATTATATGCTCTACACAATGAAAAATCAACATCATTTGAAGTTCTACTTAGAAAATTGCACGTTCCGTTCTTTGAAAGTATCTAAGTTGCGCATATATTCTACTCTTTCAGGCCTTCCTTCTCAGGTTTTGCTGCTTTTTTTGCCATCTTTTTTTCTGCTTTCTTTATAAGTTTAATAGCATCTTTTGACTGCTCTGGATCTAAAACATCCCTCTTTAGTACTTCCGCCTCAATAAGCTTCTTAAGTGCTTCTGCATCAATCTTCATCTCTGGAAACAACTTTTTGAACTTTCTCTTTAATGCTCCAAGCATGTCCTCATCCAATAAAAGTCTTCCGATGACATATCTATTGAAGATTGATTTCTGCTCATAGAGAGAATCAAGGCCGTCCGGATTTCCTTTCGGAAAAGCTTCAACACACAAAGGATACAAAAGTTCCAGCATGTCTGCAGAACGAACTTGTAAATCAAGTAAATTAAACTCATATACCAGTTGCTTATCTATGGGCTGAGAAAAAATAACTTTATACACCTTCCACTCTTTCGCATTTGTAAGCACAACCCAATCTGTGCCTAATTCTGCTGCATAATTTGTGGCCTGTCTTATGTGCTCATCTTTTAAATTAATGCCTACAGCTTTGCATTCAATCAAAAGCGGTATTTTGTTATTAACCTTTATAGCTAAATCACAAAACGTCTTTCTTATTGCATATTCTGAAGTAAGATTTGAAAACTTGTCGAAGCCAAATACATCGCTCAGAATATCCGTGATAATAGTAACCGTATCGCTTTCATTAACATCATTGTTTACTGCTTTTGTTACGATTGTCTGATACCTTTTGAGTTTTGATGTAACTCTTTCTTTCGTTTTAGCATTAATCATATCGCTTCTCCTTTTGTTATTGCTTATATTTAAATTATACATAACGAGTGCCCAAAAGCAATCAACAATGAATTCATTGCTTAATGTTCTCAATCATCAACCTTATTCAATTCGCTCATAAAACCTGCAGTAATAATTCCAGAAGGGAGAGCTATTATTGCTATACCAAGTACAGATGAAACCATTGTCACAATTCTCCCAATTGTTGTCACCGGATATATGTCTCCATAGCCCATGGTTGTTAATGATACTACAGCCCAATAAAAAGCATCAAAGAAATTGTTGAAAGAATCTGGCTCTACATTAAATATTACCAAGGCAGCAATTAATGTGTAAGCAATAGCCAATATACACACCGTAGAAAGTGCCCTTTTCTGTTTTTTAAAGACACCAATAATAATATTTATACTTTTTGAATACCGAACGGCCTTAAATACTCTAAAGACTCGTAATGTTCTTAACAATCTAAACACTTTTAGTACTCTAAAGCCGCTACTGATAATACTGATTGACGGTAAAATGGAAATCAAATCAATTATGGACATTGGATAAAAAGGATAGAGAAAAAATGACAAAGCCCCTTTTCCTATCTTTTTATCAGCTGTAGCCCATCGTAACAAATAATCCAAAATAAATACTACGCATGCGCTTTTATCAATTATTTGAAATACAACATTAGTCTCTTTGAATGCCAGCGGGATAAGGCTTAATACTATAATGACTATCATTGTGAAGTCATAGACATGGCTTATCTTGTCATTATCTTCTGCAATTTCTATTATCTCGAATAATCTATTTCTTGACAACTTCATCTCTATAATCCTTAATTTAAACCTTCTTCATCATATAAGTCACCTTTTCCGAAATTACACAAATCGCATAAGGTTCTGAGGTTCTCGGGGACTGTCAGTCCTCCCTTTGATATTGGTTGAATGTGATCAACATGTAGAGTTGCCCCATTGGCTTGAGAAGCTCCACATAATACACATCTAAAACCATCCCTCTGCATTATCTGGTATCTTAATCTAGGTGTCATAAGACTTCTTTGATAATCTTTTGTTTGTTGATACAAAGTTCTTTTGTGGAGGGCGTCTAATGTATTACTGATTTGTTTTTTGTCTAAGTAAAAGGTCTTGCTATATGAATTTCTCTGTTTAGGGGTTGTATATAATACACTTACATTTTATGTGAATTTGTTCTCAAAAAAAGAATAGTGTTTTAGAGCCTAATATTAGGGGTAGATGATTTGTGTCCAGGGTTCGAGCCCCTGATGGTCCATCGGCGTCGCTTCACGAAATGTTTCGTGGTGTGGCGTTTTTTATTGCCCTTAAATAGTAATATGTGCCGGCGGCTGTTTATGCAGCTATTATTGCAGCTGTTTTATGTAGCATCTCCTGCGTTTATTCTCGGTTGCATTGAATTTGCGCCAGAGATTTCTGATGGCCATATTATCTTCCAGGTTCAGATTGGTCTCGCAGTGATCGACTCCGGACTCGCGAAGCAGCTCTACTAATTTTGCCATAATGCATGCCACTGCCCCGCTGGCAAGATAATCCGGATCTACACCGATAAGTCCGAGGTCAAATACCTTCGGGTGTTTTATCTCATGCAGCAGCTTCGGTAATACCCAAGGATACAGCTTGCCCTGAGATTTATTCATAGTCTTTGACATGGACGGAAGCAGTATACCGAAAGCAATGGCCTGCTCCAGGTCATTGAGTATAAGACATATGTATCTCGTATCAAACAGCAGCTTGAAGTTATCTATCATCATCTTCTTCATGCCTTCTGTAAAAGGCACCGTTCCGTAGATTTTGTCATATGAACGGTCCAGCATATTGAAGAAATCTTTTTCATATTTTTTGACAAATTCCTTCACGTTTTTGGTGTCGCTGATGTGGAGATTGCTTTTTTTCTGAAGATATGCGCCGAGCTTTATAAGGTTTTCTCCGCCATCATCCGGAAGCCTTATCTGGCTCTCGACCCAGTCAACATCCTTCTCATAACCATGTGCATCTATGTGATGCTGATAATATTCATAGTTGTACTGCTCTTCAAATGTGCACGGCTGGTCAAAGCCTTCAATAAGGAGGCCTTCTCTCTCGAGATCCGAGTAGCCGAGCGGTCCGACCACTGTATCCATGCCGCGTGAAAGCGCCCATTTTTCTAAAGCTTCAAATAATGCCGCTGATACCTCACGATCATCAATGCAATCAAAGCGTGTAAAACGCACCTTTTTCTCGCCATACTTTTCATTTGCCGCTTTCTGAAGAATGCCCGATATACGGCCTGCTATCACGCCATCTTTATAAGCGTTAAAAAATACTGACTCGCAGGTGTCGTTGTAGACATAATTTTTTTTGAAGATCTTCTTCTCATCAGAATACAGAGGCGGAACAAAAAACTTGTTGCCCTTGTAAAGCTTCAGAGGAAAATTCAAAAACTGCCTGCGCATCCTTGCGCCTGATACTTCTCTTACTTCAACCATATATCTTCCTTATCTGTGTTTTGCGCTGAATGACACCCCTATCGTGCCCGGTCCTCCATGCGCACCGATTGTGGGATTTGCCACTATTATCGTTATATCAACGTCATTTCCGTAACGCTCAATTATCTTCTTCTTTATGCCTTCGGCATATTCTTCACAATCCGTGTGAGAAATATATATTCTGTGAGAGGCAACATCATCGCCGATTTCATCCATGTAACTGATGAGGCGGTTAATTGCATTCACGCGACCGTGCTCCTTGCCGCAGGGTACGAGTTTTCCTTCTGCGTTGTTGCATATGATGGGGCGAATGCCGATCATATTTCCCACTAAAGCCGCTCCGCCGGAGACTCTTCCGCCTCTGTGCAGGAAGGTCAGATCATCGGCAAACATATATAACGCGCGGTGATAGATGCCCTCGCGTGCCCACTCCAGAATTTCGTCTATTGACTTACCTGCATGAAACATATCGGCTACGTCGCAAGCAATGCCGAGCGCCATAATGGAGATGCCCTTCGTGTCTATGGTATACAGAGTTCTCTCGGGATATCTCTCCTTGAGTTCTTCATATGCCACACTCATCTGTTCAAATGTCTTTGATAGTTGTGATGAGAAATGAACATAAAGTATATCATTGCCCGCTGCAAATTCCGGCTCAAAATAATCTATGTAGTTCTGTGCCGATATAGAGCTGGTAGTCGGAATTATGCCGCTGCGGAGTTTTCCATAGTAGGTCTTGTAATCAAATACATCATAATCTACAAAAGGCAGGTATTCCTGACCTTCTATAGTGAACGGCATGGCAATCATCTTGTAGCCGTATTCTGCGGCCATCTCGGGAGTCATATCAGTATCTGTGTCAGTATAAAGGGTTATCATAATTGCACCTCAATATTTGAATAATGTCAATTTTCACACTTTATGTCACGCAACTGTCTTGAAAGCTCATGTGCCCCGGCCTCATCGCGGCAGATGATAAGTATCGTGTCGTCGCCTGCTACCGTTCCGAGAATCTTGTCCCAGCTCATGCTGTCGAGCGCTGCGCAGATGGCACCTGCCATGCCCTGATAAGTGCGTACTACCACCTGATTAAGGGCGCTCTCGATGTGCGTTACATTGTGGGCAAATAGTGAGTAAAACTTCTCTGAGGCTTTGGAAATATTGCCTGAAGGTGCAGTGGCGTATCTGTAACCGCCGCCTTTGGACGCATGCTTAACGAGACCGAGTTCACGGATGTCTCGTGATACCGTTGCTTGCGTTACGTTATAGCCCTGCGCCTTAAGGCTTGCTGCAAGGTCCTGCTGCGTTCCGATTTCTTCTTCGGCGATTAATTTCAAAATCGCTTCCCAACGAACTGATTTAATATTTTTCCTGTCTTCGGAGATTGATTTTCGAGCCATAATATTATCCCTCTTTATCACTGCGGCAAGGTAGCCGCACCCCCATAAAATATGCACTTTGCATACAGAGTTATTGTAACATAAACGGGGTCGCCTTTCAAGGCGACCCCTTAGGAGAATTTATATATCTGCGAGTAAAATTATTTCAAAACTTTGCTGAGGAATTCTTTTGTTCTGTCGTTTTTAGGACTGGCAAATATTTCTTCCGGAGTGCCACTCTCCAGAATTACTCCGTCGTCCATAAATACGACTCTGTTAGCAACTTCCTTAGCGAAGCCCATTTCGTGTGTTACTACTACCATCGTCATGCCGCCCCGTGCCAGGTCTTTCATGATTTCAAGTACCTCTCCGACCATCTCCGGATCAAGTGCCGAGGTCGGCTCATCAAAGAGCATTACGTCAGGATTCATAGCGAGCGCTCTTGCTATCGCGATACGCTGCTGCTGTCCGCCTGAAAGTGTATCGGGATATTCATCCGCTTTTTCAGGCAGCCCTACGCGCTCAAGAAGCTTCATTGCGAGTTCTTTCGCTTCATCGGCCGACATGCCTTTGACCTTTATCGGTCCTAAGGTGATGTTCTGCAGCACGGTCATATTCGGGAATAGATTAAACTGCTGAAATACCATGCCGATGCGCTGACGCACCTTATCGATGTCACATTTAGGATCGGTTATCAGTGTGCCTTCAAATTCTATAGTGCCGCTATCTGGTGTCTCGAGCAGATTCATACAGCGAAGTATCGTGGACTTGCCTGATCCCGAAGGCCCGATGATTACTACCTTTTCACCCTTGTCTACATGCAGGTCTATGCCGCGAAGGATGGCTTTCTCACCGTAGTTTTTAACTAATTTCTTAACGTCTATCACTCTTGGCAAGCCTCCTTTCAAGCAGTCCCTGCAGCTTGGTCAATCCAAGCGTGATGAGGAGGTATATGATACCCGCTATTACAAGCGGCGGAATGATGTCCCATGTTCTTGAGCCTATGTACTGCGCCATCTTCATAAGATCATTTACTGCGAGGACGCTGATAACAGAGGTCTCTTTTACCATGGTGATGAATTCATTGCCCAGAGCCGGCAGGATGTTTTTTATCGCCTGCGGAATGATAATCAGTCTCATAGTGTTGATGTAAGACAGACCGAGTGAACGGCCGGCCTGCATCTGTCCCTTGGGAACTGATTCGATTCCGGCGCGGAATATCTCAGCTACGTATGCGCCGGAATTTACCCCGAAGCACACCGCGCCTACGGCTATCTTACTGACCGTCGGAGACGTGAATACGATGTTGTAAATAAGCAGAACCTGAAGCATCGCCGGGGTTCCGCGGATAACTGTGGTATATACGTTGCAGACGCCGGAGAAAAACTTTAATACCGGATTGTTGCTGCCCTTGGCTGCGACTTTTATCACTGCTACGATAAGACCTATTACTACGCCCAATAGTACCGCGAGAAACGATATGAGAAGCGTCATCTTCAGTCCTTCGATGTACGCGAGATACCGCTGTTCGGGTACTATTGCGTTATAAAAGCTTTTATAGAGTTTTTGTAATACTTCTAAAATTCCGTCCATTAAACCCCGTAAATGTCATCAGCCACTTACGTGCGCAGCCATAATTTCATCCATCTTGCCGCTGGCCTTTAATTCGTTTATAACTTCATTTACTACTGCGAGCAACTCAGCATTGCCTTTATTTACCGCTGCAGCGTAAGCATCCTCAAACAGTGAATCGCCTGCTATTATAATGAGTGCTCCGTCAGAGCCTGCTACAAGTTCCTTTGCAGGAGCCTCATCCATTACGATGCAATCGACACGGCCATTCTTGAGATCCTCTCCCGCCTGCGCAAACTTGGTATAACGCTGAGGCTCGATTCCGAGCTCCGTAACCCAGAAGTCCGCCATATTGCCCTGCTGTACTGCAACCACCTTATCCATAATGGCATCAGGAGTTGCCTCTGTAACTGTCGGCGCATTTGCATTTACGACAACAACCTCTTTGGAGTTTACATACATGTCGGAGAAGTCAACCTGCTCTGCGCGCTCAGGATCGATGGAAAGTCCTGCAAGCACGATGTCCGCCTTGCCGCTCTGCACTGCCGGAATGCATGCGTCAAAGTCCATATTGGCTATCTCAAGTTCTACTCCCAGCTTGTCAGCGATAGCCTTGGCTATATCCATATCTACGCCGACTACTTCATCGCCTACCATGTATTCATACGGGGCAAATCCCGCCTCTGTCGCTACTATGAGCTTGCCGGGTACAACTGTTGCTACCGCCTGTTCGCTTTTTTCTTCACCGCCGCAGGCTACCATCGTCAAGGTCATGAGAAGTGCCATTGCAAAAGCTAAATATTTTTTCATAATACAACCTTCCTTATTCATTATTATGCAAAAATGTAATGTCGATTTTAGCATATATGACAGGTTTGTCAAGAGATTTTTTGAAAAAATATTTATTATTTTGTATTTTTATACATTTTGGGAGTTGATATGCATTGATTAATGCATAAAATCGTCTATTGCCTTGGCGGCTATCTTACCGGAACCCATAGCGGATATTACTGTTGCCGCGCCGGTAACTGCATCTCCGCCGGCATAAACTGCTCGTCGCGAGGTAAGACCGTCCTCATTTACGATAATTCCGCCGCGGTCATTTACTATAAGGCCATCGGTCGTGGATTTAATAAGCGGATTCGGTGATGTACCGATTGCAATTATTACCGTATCTATATTAAGAGCAAATTCGCTCCCCTCTATAGCTACAGGGCGGCGGCGTCCTGAATCGTCCGGCTCACCGAGCTGCATCTTCTCGCAGATGATACCGGTGACGAAACCGTCCTCGCCTCCAAGTATTTCGGTAGGATTGCATAGCATCTTGAATTCTATGCCCTCTTCCTTGGCGTGTTCGACCTCTTCGCGTCTTGCCGGTAGCTCATCCATAGAGCGTCTGTATATGATATAAACCTTATCAGCCCCGAGGCGCACGGCTGTTCTTGCCGCATCCATCGCAACATTTCCGCCGCCGACTACGGCAACATTTCCGCCTTTCATGATAGGCGTTACGGGATTCGCCTCA
>JAZRXC010000023.1:0-51126 GCA_045600025.1 Lachnospiraceae bacterium | reverse complement strand
TGAGAGCATTCAGTTTGAACTGTTTATCGTGTTTAGGTCTTTTACGTGGCATGATGAGTTCCTCCTCACATAATTATATATTACCTGGCTAACAAGAGGAATCTCATTTTAATTTGGTTTATTTATATACTAACAGCAGTTAAGCAAAGTATACTTTAGAAAAATAATATAAGCAAGAATAAAAGGAAATGATTTGAATTGACTATGCGATTTTATGAACATATAATTTACAACAAGTTAAAAAATCGGAGACTTAATATATGAAACGCAGAATTACATTTGCCCTGTTACTCATCGTTCTTCTTGTACTTTCGGCTTGCGCTAAAAAGCCGGCAGTTTCATTATCCGCCGGTGTTATGCCGGCTGACTCGCAGACTCCCTTGCTGGATGCTGAAAAGCAGGCGGATATAAGTCAGGACGAAAAATACGATGCGGTTTTTTTGAATATATCAATAGAAGAGTTCCTTGATGCCGGTTTCAAATTCGGCGACAGTTGTGACATAGTGTTCAGTAACGGCTTATCATTTGAAGATATTCCTTTTTACAACGGTTATTATGTGCGCACGGGGCAGCCTTTGATAGTAGGATATCCGGGATATAAGTATATTGCGGTAACATGTAACAACCAGGGGTTATGGAATAAATCCGGGCTCAAGGACGGCGACAGTGCTATGGTTACGGTGCGCGAAGAGGGGAAATACATCGATATTCAGGAGACGCTGAGCCAAACCTATTCTAATGACAGAAGCGAATATTCTGATGATATTGCATTTGCAAATTTCCGAGCATTAAGCGGTGGGACGATTAAAAAGGATTTTATTTTCCGCGGTGCGTCACCGGTTGACGATGCAAAAAACAGAGCAATATATGCAAATGCACTTCTTAAGGAAAATGAGATAAGCTTTATACTTGACCTTGCAGATTCAGTCGAAGATATTGAAGGGTACTTTTATGAAGAGGGATTTGCTTCTGAGTATGCAAAGAACTTATATGAGGCAGGACAGGTAGCAACGCTGGATATGAGTTCGAATTACGGATCAGACGCATTCAAGCAAAAGCTTGCGGCAGGCCTTTCACAGATGCTGAACTCAAAAGGAAAGATTTACATTCATTGCTTGGAGGGCAAGGACCGCACAGGATTCGTATGTATGCTGCTTGAGGCCCTTGCCGGAGCATCTTACGATGAGATGCTAAGCGATTACATGAAGACGTATGATAACTATTACCATGTTACTATGCAGGATACTCCGAAGAAATATAACGCAATCGTAGATTTATACTTCAATGCGTTTGCATCATATTTGCACGGAACAGAAGACCTTGACGTATTAAAAACCGCATCTTACACAGAAGATGCGGAAAAATATCTGCTGGATGCCGGCATGACGCAGCAGGAGATAGAGGAGCTGAAAAAACTGATAAGCGGGTAAACCTTACCCGAACACCAGCTGGAATAGCAGCACTATAACAGGGATTGTTACGAGGCTGAAGATTGTTGACATTACAGTGATGCTGCCGACATTTTCGGAGTCTTCTTTGGATCCGTGCACTGCGGTGAGCTGTGTTATCATTACGGCAACGGGGCCGGAGAGCCCCATCATCAGAATAAGCATAGGCTGATATGCAAAGGGAAAAGCGGTGACGATACCGCTTATTTTCATAAGTCCGAGGGCAAATAACGGAATTACGATAAGTCTCAATGCGCAGATGAGATAGTTTTTCTTTCTCGACATGATTTTCTTAAGGTCGGAACCGGCCATCAACATACCTATCATAAACATAGCAACAGGGGTCATAGAAACAGTCATCATATCGGTGAAATCACTCACAACCGTCGGAACGGGAATCCGGCAGAAGAAGATAATAGCGCCTACAAACACTGCAATCAGGTTGCGATTAAAGATTTTCTTAATATTGAAATCCTTTGATACGCTGACAGTGTAATATCCGTGCGTCCAAAGGAACAGGCTCTGTACGGTTATAAGAGCAGAACAGTAGAAGATTGCCTCTGAACCGAAAAGAGCATAAACAAGGGGAATGATGTAGTTGCCGGCATTGGAGTAAATACAGCAAGCTTCTTCGCCATCAGTTAATTTAAGTGGCTTTTTTAAGAGCTTTCCGATGAAAATATAGACAATCATGAAAGCGAAAGAGCAGGCAAAACCAAGAAGAAGACCGGATTGCTTCTCGGGACTGTAACCAAGCAAAAATGAATTCAATATAGAAAGAGGATTCAGCCAGTTAACGCAGATAGAGGCCATGGTCTGGCTGGCATCCGCAGATACCTTTTTCGTCTTAACGAGAGAAAACCCCATCAAAATCATAATGAGCATTGTAAGAATCTTCTGAAGAAGTAAAAGCGATAATTCCATATGCGCCTCCGACCATATTCTCTTATTAATTAGCAATTATATCATTATTGATATAAAGCAACAATACAGCAACGTGTTTTTTTTCTTGACATAAATGCGAGAGACCAATATAATAATTTGCGACTAATTCGCAAATTCGAAGGAGACGCGATTTGACCGGTTATCAGACAGAACAAAGAAAGATGCTGCAGCTGCTCTTTGAACAACACCCGCACGAGCTGTTCTCTGCAAATGACATTGCGGAGCTGATAGGTGACGATACAATCAGTATCAGCGCGGTATACAGAAACCTTGCACAGCTGGAGAATGAAGGCCTCGTGCGCCGCAGCGTGCGCCATGGCAGCCGCCAGGCATTTTATCAATACGTAGCCACGGACAGCTGCCGCGAGCACATACATCTGACATGCAAAAAATGCGGCAAGACCATTCACATGGAGGATGCTGATACAAATGCGATAACCACGAGCGCAGCCAAATACAAAGACTTTGAAGTGGATCGCGGCGAGACAGTTCTCATAGGTTTATGCGGAAGCTGCAGGGGTAAATGAGTATGAAAAAATTTTCAATAGCAATATTAATAATCTCGCTTATCTCAAATGCATTATGCGGCTGCGGAAGCGCCCCTGAAAAGACCGACGCTGAAGTATCCATAGTTACAACGATATTTCCGGAATACGACTGGACGGCAAATGTGCTCGGCAAGTGTTCATCGGACATAGATTTGAAGCTCCTTTGCGCAAATGGCGTGGACATGCACAGCTATCAGCCCACCGTTTCGGATATGGTAGCGATATCAAATTGTGATCTGTTCATATATGTGGGCGGCGAGTCTGATGAGTGGGCAACCGAAGCATTAAAATCAGCGACAAATAAAAACATGATTGTGCTAAACCTTATGGAGGTTCTCGGAAGTTCCGTAAAAGAAGAAGAAATCCGTGAGGGAATGGAAGCTGAAGAAGAGAAAAAAGAGACGGAATACGACGAACACATCTGGCTGTCACTGAAAAACGCAAAAGCATGCGTAGAGGCAATCTGCGACGCACTAATAAAGATTGATGCAGAGCATACAGATACTTATGAAAGTAATGCAGAAAGCTACATTTCCGAGCTGAATAAACTCGATGAAGAATACCAAACTGCAGTGGCAAATGCGCCGCGAAAGACGCTGCTATTCGGAGACCGTTTCCCGTTCCGCTATCTTGCGGATGATTATGATTTATCATATTATGCAGCATTTCCAGGTTGCTCGGCAGAAAGCGAAGCAAGCTTTGAGACGATAACATTTCTCGCTTCAAAAGTCTGCGAACTGGAGCTTACCTATGTGCTGAAGCTTGAGGGCAGCGACGGCAGGATAGCAGAGGCAATCATATCAGCATCAGAAAAAGCGGCGCAGGTGGCGGAGATGAATTCGATGCAGGCAGTGACTGCCGAGGAGATAGAGTCCGGAGCGACATATCTGGACATTATGAATAAAAATCTTGAAACTATAAAAACTGTTTTAAACTAAGGAGGAGCGCATGGCTCTGATTACTTGCAACGACCTGTGCCTCGGCTACGACGGCAAGGAAATACTGCACAAACTGAATTTCGAAATAAATACCGGCAACTACCTGTGTATCCTGGGCGAAAACGGTTCGGGTAAATCTACACTTATGCGAACGCTGCTTGGCCTTCTTTCCCCGATGGCGGGAAGCGTTACATATGGCGACGGCCTCAGTCAAAATGAAATCGGTTACCTGCCGCAGCAGACGGTGGTACAGAGAGATTTCCCGGCATCAGTATGGGAAATAGTTCTTTCGGGCTGCCAGGGTAGGTGCGGACTGAAGCCTTTTTACAGTCATGAGGATAAAGCGCTTGCAATGGACAACCTTGAACGCATGGGAATCGCTAACTTAAAAGATCACTGTTACCGTGAGCTTTCCGGCGGACAGCAGCAGAGAGTACTGCTTGCACGCGCGCTGTGTGCGACGACAAAAGTATTACTTCTTGATGAGCCGGTGTCGGGACTTGATCCAAAGGTGGCATCAGGTATGTATCAGTTGATAGAGAAACTGAATAAAGAAGGAATAACAATTATTATGATATCTCACGATATGGGCGCGGCACTGGCGTATGCGTCTCACATTCTTCATATCGGTTCATCTTATTTCTACGGAATAAAGAGCGAATATATGGCAAGCGGAATTCCGCAGAGCATCGCCGCAGATGGAGGTGAGCTGTGATGATTTTCGAAAAGCTTGCAATGTATCTTGAATATCCATTTGTACGCTATGCGCTTATCGTCGGAGTGCTTATATCACTCTGCTCATCACTCCTCGGCGTTACGCTTGTGTTAAAACGTTTTTCATTCATTGGTGATGGTCTGTCGCATGTTGCCTTCGGAGCAATAGCGATTGCTTCGGTATTCGGAATATCAAATGATATGCTCGTAGTTCTTCCTGTTACGATAATCAGCGCAGTGGTGCTGCTGCGCGGAGGACAGAAGACAAGGATAAAGGGCGATGCTGCTATAGCGATGATTTCCGTAGGTGCACTGGCTATCGGATATTTGCTGATGAATATTTTCTCCACATCAAGTAATCTGTCAGGCGATGTGTGTTCGACATTATTCGGTTCAACATCAATTCTGACACTGTCCGAGACAGAAGTGTGGCTGTGCATAGGACTTTCCATAATCGTTGTTGCCCTGTTTGTATTCTTTTACAACAAGATATTCTGCGTTACTTTTGACGAAAGCTTTTCCAAGGCAACCGGAATGCCGTCAGATATATACAATTTACTGCTTGCGGTTATTATAGCCGTAATCATAGTTCTCGCTATGAATCTTGTCGGATCACTTCTTATATCGGCCCTGGTAATATTCCCGGCGCTTTCCGCAATGCGGATATTCAAGAGCTTCAAAGCAGTTACAATCTGCTCGGCTGTTTTCTCAGTTGTTTGTTCACTACTCGGACTGCTTATCGCGATACTTGCCGGAACTCCCGTCGGTGCGACAATTGTTGCAGTGGACATAGTGGCATTTGCAATCTTTTCACTTGCAAAACGCAGCCCTTTCGTGTAAAATCGTTTTTGTTGCAATTCGGAGAAGTACCCAAGCTGGCCGAAGGGGCTCCCCTGGAAAGGGAGTAGGTCGTTGATAGCGGCGCAAGGGTTCAAATCCCTTCTTCTCCGTAAGAAACAGGTAGATAGCTTTTGCTGTCTACCTGTTTTATTAAAACGCAAAAAAGAAGGGATTTGAACGCCACGGCGTAAAGTGCAAAAATGCGCCGGTGAAGCGATGTGTCAAAAAGTGAGAAGCACATACAAATATTTACAAATTACATAATATCCAACAGCCAGAGATAATTTTTAACACGAACATATATTATTGTGATGATATAATCAATGCAAGGAAGTTTTGAAAATTATGGGGAATAAGGTATTAAAAAGAATACTAATTATCTTAATAATAGTATTGACCATAGTGGATGCTATTTTGCTGATTAGGTATCTTACGGTAACTAAGCCATATAATAATGCGTATAATACCATGCCTGCCGATGGAGACTGCAGCATAGTATTTTCAAAAGACGGCTCTGCGCAGATAAGTTGGCCCGAAGCCAAAGACGTCACAGGGTATATCATAAACATATCTTATGCGGACGCATCACAAGAAGATGCCCCGATATTTCAAAAGACAGTACAGTCAGAACTCAGCTGTACGATTCCCGATTTTCCATTCGACAAAGCAATAGAATTGAGCGTAAATACGTATAAAGAGTATGAGTCCAGAGGAGATATTCTGACACGAATCGGTAGTACTCCTAGGGAATATTTGGGCACGATTACTATGCCGCAAGTTGTAACAGCTTCAGCACAGGTCGATATTGATACATGTCGGATGAGTATAAATTATGTATTATCAGGAGCTGAAGAAGGCATAGTAAAGGGATCAGTCGATGATATGCAATATTCGGACTTAGGGATAGATCCACAAAATGTGAATGTTCAATATGATGCAAACACTGGGTTTATTTTGCCTCGAGGGGATCAGAAATACTTGGTGGAGATTTATCCTCAGCACACAGCGAAAGGATTCATATTCACTGGTATTGCAGAGAAAATAGCCATAGAAAGAGATGAGTTCTTCGGAACGGAATTAGATATAAAGTATGTTGCAAATGGTGACGGAACATATTCAATTTCTTGGGAAGCGACCAAGGGCATAGGCTATGAAATACAAAAATACAATATCAAAAAAGGCGAATGGCAACCGGACGCAAGTATCGGTATTGATGATGAAAGAATATACACTACACCAAACCACAGCAGATCTGATATAGTCAAATACAGAGTTGTTGCACTCGGCGAAGAAGAGTATGTGTCAACATCTGAAAAGATAATAATATTCGGTACAGTAGATGCAAAATACTGCACAGTATGGCCTAACAAAAAATTGACGATATATAATGATGCTGAGTTGACAAAAGAAACAGGAAAAACTGTTCCTGCCATGAAAGCCTTGTGCGTGTTGGAAGAAACAGGCGGGGCGTTTAAGGTAATGTATGAAGATACTACCGGATACATTGACAGCAACTATTGCCTTATCAATTTGTCAGACTATCTCGGAAATCTATGCAGTTATAACATAACTAACAGCTATGCATCCAAATATCTTGTACATGAATTTGAGATACCGGAAGTTACATCAACGGTTGTGGCAGGTTATGAAAAGGTAAAACTGAAAGACGGGGAATATCTCGTTCCCTATCTTTATCCTTGCGCAAAACGTCTTGCATCGGCTGCCAAAGATGCCCTTATGAGAGGGTACAAATTAAAAGTCTATGATGCTTATCGCCCTAATATTGCAACACTGTTCCTCTACGAAAAATGTAGCGCCATTTTGGATAATACATTGCCTGAAGTCACATATACAGGAGTGCCGATAAAGAAATTAAATCTCCCTGAAGGCTATACTTGGCCAAGTGGAAAAGCCACAGCGGTACAAGATATACCTGAGGAGCTTATCGGAATTCCGGACATTGTCGACCCTCTTGAACCGCCGAAACTCACGTATCGTGATATTTTAATTACACCTAAGTATGCCCTGCATTATTTTATTGCTGAAGGTAAATCTAATCATAATTTCGGTATTGCGATTGATATTACGATTGAAAGCCTTTCAGAAGGAGATGAACTTGTCATGCAAACTTCAATGCATGATTTAAGTGCTTACTCGATCAGAGAAAACAATAACGAGAATGCTAACTTGCTTTCAGATATTATGACTCAGGTCGGATATCAAACACTGGTCTCTGAATGGTGGCATTTTAATGACAAAGAAACGATGTCTTCTTTGAGTCCCGCGCTTATGTCGCAAGGAGTGAGTCTCGAAGGTTGGAAATATGACGGAACAGGCTGGAAGTATAGAAAGTCAGACGGATCTTATTATAAAGACACAACAAAGAAAATAGACGGAAATCAGTATACATTTGATTCAAATGGTTACACAAATAGATAAAACCCGGAGGCATGTCAATGTCTGAAGAAGTTGAAAGAAAATCTGGTCACAAGAAAGTGCTGATTGTGATTTTGTTGATAGTTGTTCTTGCCATAGGAGGAGCATTTATATGGTATGAGATGCAACCGAAATTTCACGATCTTACCATTGAGCTTGGAACAGAGTCAGTCAGTTTATCTGATTTTCTGAACCCCTATACAATCCCAGGCAAAGTTGCTTTTGTCAGTAACCCACAAGAAGTGAATATTGATGTAATAGGATCAACTCAGCTTATTTTGTCATATGGTAAAAGAGAAGAGGCTGTTACTTTGTCGGTGGTGGATACAACCGCACCTACAGTTCAATTCAATCGTCAGGTAATATGCGGACCGGGATATATTCCGAAAGCGACGGAGTTTATAACGTCTGTAAAAGATTTATCTAAAACAAAGGTATATTATGCAAAAGATTACTCAACAGAGGACACTGTTGATGACATGAGTCTTATAATCAATGTAGAAGATGAGGGAGGAAATATTACTAGCCAAACCTGCGTTCTTAAGCATCAGTTACTCAAGGATGAACATACTCTCGAATATGGTGAAGAACTGAACGTATTTGACATTATATACAGAGGAACAAGAAAGCCTTATACGTTTTCGCCTCAGAGTATAGAACTGGTAAATAGTGCACCTCCGGGGACATACACTTTGAGTGGCATGTGTGAAAGCAAGACTTTTACCTGCAGAGTAACAATAATTGATTCAAAGGGACCTAGTATTGAACTCTCTGATGTAGAGAAATATGTCGGTCAGGCTGCGGTATTAGAAGACTTTAATGTTGTCGCAGAAGATCTTTCCGGGGTAAAAGAAGTATATTTTAGGGAAGTTCCGACATATACTGAACTCGGTGAATATGAGGTTGTTATTTGCGCAAAAGATAACATCGGTAACATCTCAGAGGCTGCGGCAAAGCTGATAATAAAGAATGATGATGACCCGCCGGAATTTTCAGGCCTTTCAAGCATGAGCATAAATAAATACAGCACACCGGATTATACAAGTGGCGTTAGTGCAGTTGACGCAAATGACGGAAAGTGTTCATTTACATATAATGATTCTTCTGTGAATACAAGCTCTGCCGGTACTTATTTTGTTACATACACTGCAACAGATAAGAGCGGGAACAAAGCTACAGCCAAGAGAAAAGTGACCGTAAAAAGAGATTCAGAAGATGTAGCGGCAGATATAAGAAGGATAGCATCATCGCTGCCTGATGATCCGTTGGCGCTGAGCCGTTGGATTCGCAGAAACGTATCTTACAGTTCCAGTTATGGCGGCAGTAATCCTGTTGATTATGGTTTGACAAATCGCACAGGTAACTGCTATGTGCATGCAAGGCTTTTGCAGGAGCTTCTAAATGAGAAAGGATATAGCAATAAGCTTATTTGGACAACGGACAAGTCTCACTATTGGAATCTTGTCTTGACTGATGACGGCTGGAGACATATTGATTCGACACAAGGTCAAAAACATCCTGATAGGCTTATGACAGATTCGGACAGACTAAGTAACTTGCAAGGAAGAGAGTGGGATACCTCGCAATGGCCCGCTTGTGAATAATATATAGAAAAAACAGTATGATTTTTGCAGCAATTGCAGCGGTGATAAGCCTGATAATCACTTATTTTTACGGACTTTTTGGTCTGCTGTATTTGCTTGCGGAAATATTGTTGAGTTATTTGCTGGGAATTCTCATAGAAAAGCACCGCTTTCTTATGTGGATTAGCATTGCACTACATGCTGCAATATTAGTTTTTCTACGTCTGAATATTATACAAAACTTAGGCATGGTAGCACCTATCGGCATATCGTATTTTTCACTGCTGATAATCTCATATCATGCGGATATATACAGAGGCAGATACAAAGCTGACAGAAATCTTTTGTCATATATTCTCTATATATGCTATTTCCCCAGATTGCTTATGGGACCTATTGAACGTAAGGATAACTGGGATAAGGCCATGCGCGATAGGACGTTCTCAGGACGAGGACTTTTGATAGGTGGCACGCGGGCATTATGGGGACTGTTCAAGCAAATTGTAATAGCGGCAAGGGCAGCTACTGTAGTGTCGGTAATCTCTGCTGCGCCGGAGGATTATAAAGGCGCATACGCACTTTTTGCTGTGTTGCTTTATTCCATAGAATTATATGCCGATTTTTCCGGCGCAATGGACATAGTGATAGGTGTATCGCAGATGCTCGGCATCAAATTGCCGGAAAATTTTGACAGACCATATTTCTCCGAATCTGTGCAGGAATTCTGGCGCAGATGGCACATGACATTGGGCGCATGGCTTAAGGATTATATCTACATACCGCTTGGAGGAAGCCGTAAGGGAAATGTGCGCAAAGCTTTAAACACGGTGGCAGTATTTATCGTGTCAGGCTTTTGGCATGGAACACAGTACCTTTTGTGGGGCGTGCTCAACGGCATCGGCGTATTGCTCGGAGATAAACTGAAGGTAAGAAGCAAGACTGTAAATCAGATAGGAACGTTTGTTGCAATTACACTGATGTGGTCGTTTTTTGTATGGTCCTCGACCGAAGTAGCGCTGTCACAGCTTGCATCAATTTTTTCAAAGTTTAATTATGTTGAGTTTTGCAATGGATTCTTCAGCCTTGGCCTGAATCTGTCACAATGGCTTATATTTGCGGTAGGAGTACTGATACTTTGGCTGCACGATGCCTTACGTGATAAAATCACACAGAAGTTTGAAAAACATACCTGCATGATATGCATATTTGCGTGTGCCTGCATTCTGGCTTTAATAATTATGACATTTGGTATGTATGGTATAGGCTTCGATTCTGAAGCTTTTATATACAGCAGATTTTAACGCATTATGAGTGGACAGAAGGTAAAGAACAGAATATCTTTACAAAGCGTATGGCCATATATGATCGTGTTCATGGCTTTTCTGGTGATACTGGCATTTGTCACTTTGCTTGTCATGCCCAAATATTCTGAATCCTTAGAAGAAGGCAGTATGATTTGCCAGTACTATGATGAGGCAGAAGGACATCAGGTGGTATTTGTCGGGGACTGCGAAGTCTATGCAAATATCTCTCCCATGGAGTTGTATCGCGAAAGTGGTATAACCTCATACGTGCGCGGCAATTCACAGCAACTTATGTGGCAGTCATATTATGTTGTTGAAGAGACATTTAAATACGAGACACCTGAGCTTATAGTGTTAAATGTTAATTCTATGCGCTATAACGAGCCTGTAAAGGAAGAATTCAACAGACTTGCCATGGATCGCATGAGATGGTCCTCGTCAAAGCTCGGTATGATTAAGGCATCCATGACTGATGAGGAAAATATATGGTCATATGTTTTCCTGATTCTAAGATATCACAGCCGCATCACAGAGCTGACAGATGAAGATTTCAAATATCTGTTTGAGATAAAATACAATACATGGAACGGCTTTCAGATGAATAAAGGAGTCATGCCGCTTGAGACGCTGCCGGCCAAGAAAAAACTGGTGAATTACGATTTTGACGAGATCTGCTGGGAATATCTGGAGCGTATCCGCCTGATTTGCGCGGAGCATGGGACACAGCTTGTGCTGATGAAAGCACCTTCGGCTTACCCTTACTGGTATGATGAATACGATGCGCAAATAGAAGCTTATGCCGCAGAACATGGTCTGACATTTTATAATTTCCTTGATAACCTGGAAGAGATCGGCATTGATTATGCGACAGATACCTATGATGCGGGACTGCATCTGAATATATATGGAGCCGAGAAATTGTCACGCTTTGCAGCACAAAGGCTTTCTCAGGATTTCGGACTTGCCGATATGAGAAAAAATGAATCTGTAAAAACCATATATGATGAAAAACTTATACAATATGATGCTGAAAGGGAAAACAAATGAAGAGAACGCTGAATATTCTTTTATCAGTTATGTGCGCATTTGCAATATGCGCTTGCGGGACAGAAACAGGTGGCGGAGAAATCATATCACACAGGACTGAGAGCCAAAATGAAATAACGACAGAGGCTGAGGTTACAAGTAATGCCGAACAGGCATATGCTTTTGAATATGAAGGGGTATTGATTATTCCCGGTGAGGAATTTGATGAAAAAGCTTTACCTGAGCCTCAGAGCAAATATTCTGTTCCAAGCTGCGCGGTAGAAGGAACGGATGATGTGTACAATTACGGGAGTTTCGAAGTTACTGTATGCACTACAAAAGACAAGAGTTTTGTGTATTCGATATATATTATCGACACGGAGGTATCAACATCTGAAGGATTGAGCATCGGCGACCAAATCAGCAAAGCTGACGATTTGTATGGCTCAAATTATCAGACGGAAAACGGCGGACGTATCTATACGTCCGGAGCAACATCACTAAACCTAATGGTGGAGAATGATACAATAGTCGGAATAGAATATATTTATCTGTTATAAGAAAAAACAATATTACTAAATGCTTACTAAAGAACCACTTTTATGTGGTTCTTTTTATGCTTTTAGCGAAATTGACAAATACTGCTTTGTCAAATCATTTCCCAATGTAGAAAAGTTTTTCATTCTGCATTATAATAATCGAATCATATTTTGTACGAAGGCAAACAGATGAAGAAAACACAGGTTTCAACTGTAAATATGACCGAAGGGAATCCGTACAGGCATATTCTCGCTTTTGCCTTGCCGCTCTTTATCAGTCAGCTGTTCCAACAGCTCTATAATACAGCCGACAGTGTAATAGTAGGTCAGTTTCTCGGAACGGATGCACTCGCTGCGGTTGCCGCATCCGGAAATATCATTTTCCTTATCACCAGCTTTTTTGAAGGCGTCGCAGTAGGCGCCGGCGTCCTTATATCGCGCGACTTCGGACGCGGCGAGATGGGCGATGTACGAAAAGATATTCATAACTCACTTGCCCTATCACTGATAGTCGGAGTCCTTATTACTTTACTCGGAGTTCTTCTTACGCCGGCATTGCTTCGCTGGATAAATACGGATGCTGACGTAATGCCCAATGCTGTGGAATATTTCAGATTCTATTTTTTAGGCGGCCTTGCTATAGCGATGTACAATATTTGCCGCGGCATCATGATGGCCTTAGGCGACAGCAAAAGACCGCTGTATTATCTGGTATTTTCATCCTGTCTCAATATAATGCTGGATACTCTTTTTGTCGGAGTATTCGGATTCGGTGTATGGTCTGCCGCGGTTGCAACGGTAATATCACAGTTCTTAAGCGTAGTACTTTGCCTTAATTATCTCTGTAGCGGCGAAGGTGAGATTAAAGTATCATTTAAAGAAATCCGCATTGATATGCCGACCATAAGTAAGATATTACAGTACGGCATACCTTCCGGAGTGCAGAACTCCGTGATTGGATTTGCCAATGTAATCGTTCAATCGCAAATCAATGTTTTCGGAAAAATCGCAACAGCAACCTACGGCAGTTATTCAAAGCTTGAAGGCTTCATATTCCTGCCGATTTCGAGTTTCAATATGGCAACTACCACATATGTCAGCCAGAATCTCGGCGCGGGCAAATACGAGCGAACCAAGAAGGGAGCCAGGTTTGCAATTCTCGGAGCAGTTATAATGGCGGAGCTTTTGGGCTTTGCATTTATGGCTTTCTCCGATCAGCTATTTGCACTCTTTACCGATGATGCGGGAGTCATATCACTTGGTGCGGTAGAAGTAGGCACGATTGCGCCGTTTTACTGCATGCTTGCCTATTCATGGGCTATCGCATCAGTCTGCCGCGGAGCCGGAAAGGCCAAAGTGCCGATGTATATCATGCTCGGCATCTGGTGCGTAGTGCGCATAAGCTACATTCTTGTAGTGACAAATATCTTTCACGATATTCAATATATCTATTGGGCATATCCGCTTACCTGGTCGCTCAGCAGTATCATATACTTTATCTATTATATGAAATCCGATTGGATACACGGATTTGAAACGTGATTTCCGGGCGGAAATATTGACAAGCGACCAAATGGTCGCTATAATTTAATTGTTAATTAATGCAGATTGTCGCATATGCGACGAAAGGAAAATGAGATGTTAAATATTGAGAATCTTACTAAGAAATACGGTGAGCACACAGCAGTTGACAATCTGTCACTGCATATTCAGCCCGGAGAAATATACGGCTTCATCGGTCATAACGGAGCCGGCAAGACGACAACTCTAAAAGCAGTAGTCGGAATCTTGAATTATGATGAAGGACAGATAACCATAGACGGAGTATCGATGGCGGCTGATCCTCTCACCTGTAAAAAGAAGATGGCATACATACCCGACAACCCGGATTTATATGAATTCATGCCGGGCATCAATTATCTGAATTTCGTAGCCGATGTATATGGGGTATCAGCAAGTGACCGCAGCGAGCGCATTGCCAAATATGCCGACATGTTTGAAATCACTGAGAATCTGGCACAACCGATATCATCTTATTCACACGGTATGAAACAGAAACTCGCAATCATTGCGGCATTAATTCATGAGCCGAAACTCATCATCATGGATGAGCCTTTCGTAGGACTTGATCCTAAGGCTGCGCATTTACTTAAAGGAATCATGCGCGACATCTGCAATGCCGGCGGCGCAATATTTTTCTCAACACATGTACTCGAAGTAGCAGAGAAGCTCTGCGACAAGATTGCAATAATAAAAGGCGGACGTCTGATTAAATCCGGCACGATGGAAGAAGTAAAGGGTGATGAGTCACTCGAGGATGTATTTCTTGAGCTGGCAGATGATAATAAAGAGGCGTAAATATGCTGAAGACATTAATCAAAAAACAACTTTCTCAGCTCGCTGATAGTTTCATACGTGATCGAAAGAGCGGAAAGCAGCGCAGTAATGTTGCGAAAGTGCTCTTCATAATACTGTATGTCTTTCTGTTCTTCTGCCTTGCATTTGCTTTCTTCGGAATGTCGCTTCTGTTTTTTGACGGATTTTCTGCGGTAGGACTCACATGGCTCTTTTTCGCAATGATGGGTCTTATATCCATATTCCTCAGCAGCGTTATCGACATGTTTATGGCAAGCACGGTGTTGTTCAAGGCAAAGGATAATGAGCTGCTATTGTCAATGCCCATAAAGCCGATCTACATTCTTCTTTCAAGAATGATCAGCCTCTATGTGTTTGGCGTAATATTCGAGCTGATGACATTTGGCCCGGCTATACTCGTATACTGGATATTCGGCCCGATGTCGGTTGCGGCAGTCATTTGCCCTATTATCATATTCTTCCTGAATTCACTGATTATACTGGTGCTTTCCTGCCTGCTTGGTTGGGTGACTGCATTTATTTCGTCAAAACTCAAGAGTCGCGCAATTACATCGGTGCTGATTGCGATAGTTATTCTAGCTGTATATTATGTATGCTACTTCAGAATGAATGAGCTCCTTATGAGCGCAGTCGAAAATGCACTGTCGATAGGAGATAAAATCAGCAGCTATGCATATCCGCTTTATGCCATGGGACTTGCGGCAACAGGAGATGTGCTGCGGCTTCTTATCTGCACGCTGATTACGGGCGCTTTGTTTGCCCTGATGTGCATAATAATGTCAAAGGGCTTTATTAAGATCGCTACCGCAAATAACGGCATCGCGAAAAAAGAATACCGCGCGAAAGAAACAAAACAAAATTCAGCTTATGTGGCAGTTTTGAAAAAAGAGTTAAAGCATTTTTCGAGCAGTCCCGCGTACATGCTGAACATGGGACTCGGGCTCATAATACTGCCGGTGCTCGGAATTGCTGCGCTTATAAAAGCTTCAGATATCTTGCCGGTTGTCGGTATGTTAGAAGAGACACTCGGGCTGAATGCAGACTTTCTCGGAGTGGCGCTCCTTGGCATTGTTATTATGATGCAGGGTATGGGGTGTACAACTGCGCCGTCAATATCTCTTGAAGGAAAGTCACTGTGGATTCTCAGGTCACTTCCGATAAAAGCCCAAGATGTATTACAGGCTAAAGCCGCAATGCAGAATCTCTTAATTGCGGTGCCTACACTGCTTTTCGTAATAATGGCTTCAATAGCTTTAAGCGTTGATGCAGACATGATGGTATTAATCATTTTGGCAGCAGCAGCCTATAGCAGATTTTGTTCATACGCAGGTCTTTATCTGAATCTCAGAAATCCGAGATTAAACTGGACGGATGAAACAATACCGATTAAGCAAAGCGGAAGCGTAGCTATAACACTATTCGGAAGCTGGGTGGTTGCTTTGGTATTGGTATTCGTAGGATATTTGCTCAGAAACATCATTTCCCCGAAGGTGTTTGTACTTATTCTGCTCGTAATATTTGCCATACTTTCTACGCTTATGGAACGCTGGATAAAGACTACCGGAGCGGCTTGGTTTAATGAACTGTAATCAATAGAATAAATCTATTAAAACATATACAAAAACAAGTGAGAACAGGGTAAAAAATGCTTGCATTTCCCTGTTCTCATTGTTAAAATAAAAACAAAGTCACAAAGTGGCTTATTATGTATGTAAATCCACTAAGGAGGACAAGGAATGGCTTGCAAAAAGACATCGGTTCCCTTCAAAGGCACTAAGAAGCAGGAAGAGGAACTGAAAAAAGCGATTGCAGAGCTGAAAGATCAGCCCGGAGCACTTATGCCTATTATGCAGAAGGCTCAGGAAATTTACGGCTACCTTCCCATCGAGGTTCAGACAATGATATCCGATGAGACCGGTATTCCTATCGAGAAGATCTACGGCGTTGCAACTTTCTACGCACAGTTTACGCTTGAGCCGAAGGGCAAATATCAGATATCTGTTTGCCTCGGAACAGCGTGCTACGTTAAGGGATCGGCACTGGTCCTGGAGAAGATTGAGGAGGCACTCGGAATCAAGGTCGGCGGATGCACACCTGATGGCAAGTTCTCCCTGGATTCCTGCAGATGCGTTGGCGCCTGCGGACTTGCTCCGGTTATGATGATTAATGACGAGGTATACGGCAGACTTACTCCTGACCAGGTACCCGGCATTTTAGCAAAGTATAAGTAAGAGGACGAAAGGAGAAAAACATGAAGAGTCTTGCAGAATTACAGGCAATTCAAGCAAAAGCGCAAAACTCAATGAACATGTGTGCCGACAGCAAATACACTCGTGTTGTAGTTGGTATGGCAACCTGCGGTATTGCTGCAGGAGCTACTCCCGTGCTCAATGAGTTAAAAAAACTGGTTCGCAGCGAGAAGCTTACGAAGTCAGTTAAAGTTTTCCAGACAGGATGTATCGGACTGTGCCAGTACGAGCCCATCGTTGAAGTATATGAGCCCGGCAAAGAAAAAGTTACATACATCAAGATGAACGCTGAAAAGGTAGCTGAAATTGTTGCTAAGCACCTTATCGGCGGTGAAGTAGTAGAAGAGTACACCATGGCCGGCTCTGCTTTAAAGAAAGCAAAGGGCGTTAAGGGCAAGGCACTCTCTCTTAACAAAACCGAGTTTTATGCAGATCAGGTTCGTGTTGCACTTCGTAACTGCGGTGTTATCGATCCTGAGAATATTGATGAGTACATCGGAGTCGGCGGATATCAGGCCCTCCATAAGGTACTCACTGAGATGACCTCTGCTGAGGTTATCCAGACCGTTCTTGATTCCGGACTTCGCGGACGCGGTGGTGCCGGATTCCCTACCGGTCTTAAGTGGAAGCTCTGCGCTCCCAACAAGGCTGATCAGAAGTACGTATGCTGCAATGCAGATGAGGGCGACCCCGGAGCATTCATGGACAGAAGCGTACTTGAGGGTGACCCTCACAGCGTACTTGAAGCAATGGCTATCGCAGGTTTTGCTATCGGCGCATCTCAGGGTTACATCTACGTTCGTGCTGAGTATCCCATCGCTGTTAAGCGTCTTGAGATTGCTATTAAGCAGGCTCATGAGTACGGACTCCTCGGCGAGAATATTTTCGGAACAGGCTTCAACTTTGATATAGGTCTTCGTCTCGGCGCGGGCGCATTCGTATGCGGCGAAGAGACAGCTCTTATGAGATCTATCGAAGGTAAGCGCGGCGAGCCTCGTCCTCGTCCTCCTTTCCCTGCAGTAAAGGGTCTGTTCGACAAGCCTACCATCCTCAACAACGTTGAGACATATGCAAATATTCCTGAAATCATCACCAAGGGCGCAGAATGGTTCTCATCCATGGGCGTTGGTAAGTCAAAGGGAACTAAGGTATTCGCACTCGGCGGCAAGATCACAAATACAGGACTTGTCGAGATTCCTATGGGAACACCTCTTCGCACCATCATTGAGGATATCGGCGGTGGCTGCCCGAACGGCAAGAAGTTCAAGGCTGTTCAGACCGGTGGACCTTCAGGCGGATGTATTCCGGCATCTTACATTGATATCCCCGTTGACTATGATCATCTTGCAGAAATCGGTTGCATAATCGGTTCCGGTGGTATGATTGTTATGGACGAAGACAACTGCATGGTTGATATCGCTAAGTTCTTCCTTGAGTTCACGGTTGATGAGTCTTGCGGCAAATGTACTGCATGCCGTATCGGAACTCGCCGTATGCTTGAGATTCTTACCAAGATTACTGAGGGTAAGGCAACACTTGAAGATATGGATAAGCTTGAGGAGCTCGCTTACTATGTTAAGAACAACTCCCTGTGCGGACTTGGACAGACAGCTCCCAACCCTGTTCTTTCAACCCTCAAGTTCTTCCGTGATGAGTACATTGCTCACATCGTAGACAAGACCTGTCCTGCAGGCGTATGCAAGTCTCTGATGAAGTACACCATCGATCCTGCAAAGTGCAAGGGCTGTACAGCCTGCGCACGTCAGTGCCCTGTTGGTGCTATCAGCGGCGAGCTTAAGAAGCCTCACACCATCGATCAGAGTAAATGTATCAAATGCGGCGCTTGCATGGCTACCTGTAAATTCGGTGCCATCAGCAAAAAGTAAGGAGGCAGCATAGATGGAATACGTAAATCTTAAAATAAACGGACAGCAGGTAAAAGCTCCCAAGGGTTCAACAGTCCTTGAAGCAGCTCGCCTTGCCAATATCAAAATACCGACTCTTTGCTTCCTTAAAGAGATCAACGAGATCGGTGCTTGCCGTGTCTGCATAGTTGAACTTGCAAATGGCAAGATTGTTACCTCTTGCGTATACCCTGCAGAAGAGGGCATGGAAGTATTTACCAACACCCCTCGCGTACTTGAGTATCGCAAGAAGACCGTACAGCTTCTTTTATCCAACCACAATCGCTCTTGCCTTAGCTGCGTACGCAGCGGCAAATGCGAGCTTCAGACTCTTGCTCATGAGCTCGGCATTGAGGATGAAGGCTACTATGATGGCGTAAAGACTCCTTCAGAAGTTGACACATCTGCTCCTCACCTTGTACGTGATAACAGCAAATGTATCCTGTGCCGTCGCTGCGTAGCTGCCTGCGAAGCAACTCAGAGCGTATCAGTTATCGGAGCAAATAATCGTGGATTCGATACCTGCATCGGTTCTGCTTTCGAGATGGGTCTTGCTGAGACTGCCTGCATCAACTGCGGCCAGTGTATCGCTGTATGCCCTACCGGAGCTTTAACTGAGAAGGATGACACTCCTGCTGTATTTGCAGCTCTTGCTGATAAGTCAAAATATGTTGTTGTTCAGACTGCTCCTGCAGTTCGTGCTGCTCTCGGTGAAGAGTTTGGTTATCCTATGGGTACCGACGTTGAGGGACAGATGGCTGCTGCTCTCCGCAGACTTGGATTCAACGCTGTATTTGACACAGATTTCGCTGCTGACCTTACAATAGTTGAGGAAGCTCATGAGCTTATGGAGCGCGTTGAGAAGGGTGGAAAGCTCCCGCTTATCACCAGCTGCTCACCCGGATGGGTTCGCTTCTGTGAGACATACTTCCCTAAGCTTATTCCGAATCTTTCAAGCTGCAAGTCTCCTCAGACTATGCAGGGCGCTATAATCAAGTCTTACTATGCTAAGAAGATGAAGATTAAGCCTCAGGATATCACTGTTGTAAGTGTTATGCCTTGTACCGCTAAGAAGTTCGAGATTACCCGTCCTGATGAATGCGGAACAGGTTATCCGGATGTTGATATCGTTATCACTACCCGTGAGCTTGCCCGCATGATTAAGAAGGCCGGTATTGATTTCGCAAATCTTCCTAAGGAAGACTTCGATGATCCGCTTGGCGAGTCAACAGGTGCAGGCGTTATCTTCGGCGCTACCGGTGGTGTTATGGAAGCAGCTCTTCGTACCGCAGTTTGCTGGATTACCGGCAAGACTCCCAAGGCTATCGAGTTCAAGGAAGTTCGTGGTACCAAGGGTATCAAGGAAGCTTCTTACAAGGTTGGTAAGCTTGAGATTAAGGTTGCTGTTGCTTCCGGTCTTGCAAATGCTCGTCAGCTTCTTGAGATGGTTGCAAGCGGTGAGAAGGAATACACCTTCATCGAAATCATGGCTTGCCCCGGTGGTTGCGTAAATGGTGGCGGACAGCCTCAGGTATGCGGCGAGATCCGCAATACCGTTGATGTTGCCAAGGTTCGCGGCAAGGCTCTTTACAAGAACGATGCAGCTAAGAAGCTTCGCCTTTCTCATAAGAACCCCGAGGTTATTAAGCTCTATGACGAGTTCCTCGGCGAGCCCGGCAGCAAGAAGGCTCACAAGCTTCTGCATACAACCTATGTAAAGCGCGAGATCAACTCAGCTAAGTAATTTTCAAACATTCTAAGGGAGGTCTTCGGACCTCCTTTTTTGCTGCAAATAATATAAAAACCTCTTGCATTATTATTTCCCATATGATATAAACTTACTGTAATGATTATGTTTATGTAGTAGGTGAGCCTTGCGGCTCACCTCTTTTGTGAAATGGAGGCAGAAGTGGGAAAATCACAAGACTACGAAAGCCGCACGGAAAAGTTGATTCTTCCTATATTGGAAAAGGAAAACTTTGAACTGGTAGACGTAGAATACGTAAAGGAAGCCGGTGTTATGTACCTTCGGGCATACATAGATAAGCCGGGTGGCATCACAATTGATGACTGCGAACTTGTCAGCAGAGCGCTGTCTGATGAACTGGACAAAGAGGACTTTATTTCCGAAGAATATACACTGGAGATATCCTCACCGGGTCTCGGAAGACCACTAAAAAAAGACAAAGACTTTGACAGAAGCATCGGAAGTGAAGTTGATATAAAACTCTTTAAGCCGATAGACGGCGAAAAAGAGTACTCAGGAATCCTGAAGAGCTATAACGCGACAAGCGTAGAAATAGAAATAAGCAAAGAAGAGACACGCAGTTTTGAAAGAAGTGCAATCGCACTCATAAGACTGGCATTTGATTTTTAATACGGAGGGAAAAGGAAAAATGAACGAAGAATTAGTAGCAGCCGTTAAGGCGCTCGAGAAAGAAAAAGGAATCAGCGCAGAAGTAATATTTAACGCAATCGAAGCATCACTGCTTGCAGCAAGCAAGAGCCATTTCGGCAAATCAGAAAACGTAAAGGTAAACATGAACCGTGAGACAGGCGAATATGAGCTTACCCGCGAATTCACCGTAGTACGCGAAGTGGAAGATCCTTCTTGTGAGATAACTAAAGAAGAAGCAAAGGCACGCGGACAGAAACTGAACCTCGGCCAGATATTTGTAGAAAAGTTCGAGTCAAAAGACTTCGGACGTATTGCTTCACAGAACGCAAAGAACGTAATCCTTCAGAAGCTTCATGAAGAAGAGCGTCGCTCCGTATATGATCAGTTCAATGCAAAATTAAATGACATCATCACCGGAACAGTACAGCGTCAGAACGAGAGAGGTTACTCAATCAACCTCGGCAAGACCGACGCCCTGCTTCCCAGAGAGGAATGTGTAGAGAGCGAGAACTATTTGCCCAATACCCGCATGAAGTTCTATGTACTTAAAGTTGAGGAAACCAACCGCGGACCTCGTATCCTTCTTTCACGAAAGAATCCGAACATCGTAAGAAGACTCTTCGAAAAAGAAGTACCTGAAATCGCAAATGGGGTAGTAGAAATTATGGCAGTTGCCCGTGAAGCAGGCAGCCGTACCAAGATGGCCGTATGGACAAATGATGAGGAAGTAGATCCTATCGGCGCATGCGTAGGTAAAAACGGAACCAGAATCAATGAAATCGTTGATGAACTCTGCGGAGAAAAGATTGATATTATCAGCTGGTCTGATGATCCCGGAGAACTTATCAGCAACGCACTCAGCCCTTCATCAGTATATGCGGTAGCATGTGATCCTGATGCAAAGGAAGCACTTGTAATAGTAGATGACAATCAGCTTTCACTTGCAATAGGTAAGCTCGGACAAAATGCACGTATCGTTGCAAAACTTACCGGATACAAGATTGACATCAAGAGTAAGAGCCAGGCAGTTGAGCTCGGACTCATTGAAGAAATCAATGATATAGAGCAGGCTGCTGAAGAGTACGAAGAGTACGAGGAAGAAGAGTACGAAGAAGTTGAGTACGAAGAAATAGAGTACGAGGAAGAAGACTCCGAACAGGAAGAGGAGACTGAAGAGTAAAATGAACAATAAGGTGGCGGGACTTCTCGGTATATGTGCAAAAGCAGGGAAACTTGCATCAGGTGCATTTGCCGCGGAAAAAATAATAGCATCAGGCAAAGCCAAACTTGTTTTACTTGCCGAAGATGCATCAGAAGCCACACGTTCATATTATTGCGGTATGTGCGAATCAAAAAACGTACCGTGTCGTGTATATGCAGGAAGAGACGAGCTTGGGCAGGCCATCGGAAAAGGTGACAGAGTAATAATAGCCGTAACCGACGAGGGTCTTGCAAAAAGTCTCATCTCACAGATTGATATATAAGAGGGATAATTAATGGCAGAAGAAAAAGAAAAGAAAGTATCAGAAGAAAGTTCAGAAACCTCTGTTAAAAAGAAGTATTCAGTAGTCTTCCGTCCGGGCAGCGGCAGCGCCGGCAGTGTAAAACTGCGTACAGCTGATTCTGCAAAGAAACCGGTAAAGAGCGGAGTAAGTGTAGGTGCAGGAAAAGCCATTGCGCCCGGAACTAAACTTGCCGTAAAAAATTCAGATTCAGAGGCGGCTGAGGAAAAGCCTAAAAAGCTTGTAAAGAAAATCACAACCGTAGCTCCTGACGGAACCAAGACTGTAAAAAAAGTAGTTGTATCTCCTGAAGAAGCAACGGAAGAAAAGCCTAAAAAAACTACAAAGAAGGTAGCTGAGAAGGCAGAGCCGGATACTGCTGAAGCAGCAAAGCCCAAGAAAACAACAAAGAAAGCTGCGGCAGAAACACCTGAACAGGAACCGGCAGAAAAGCCTAAGAAAACAGCTAAAAAGAAGTCTGAAGAGCCGACAGACACAACTGAAGAAAAAGCAGAAAAACCTGCTAAAAAGACAGCCGCCAAGGGGACTGCTAAAAAAGCCGAAGTTACTGAGGAAAAGAAAGAAACTCCCGAGCCTCAGCCGGTAAGGCCCGCGCCCAGATTTGTTGATATGGATAAGGTCCGTGCAGCAAATCAGCCGATAAAGAAAACTCCCGTAGGAAAGCGCACCGGAAGCAGCGGCGGATACAATCCCAGCAGTAAGCGCCAGGGCCAAGACGGGAATCGTCAGGGCGGCTTTAACAAACCCAACGGAGGACAAAATTTCGGCAACCGTCAAGGCCAGAACAATCGTCCTCAGAACAAAGATTTTCAGGGACAGGGTCAGCAGCGTCCTTCTTTCGGACAGCGCCAGCCCAACGCATATGAGCTTGCTATGCAAAAGCCCGGCAAGAATGGAAAGAATTCCCGCAGTCAGGGCAATCGTTTTGATAAGAAGAACAGTGACGAACTTCGTCGTCCCGGCGTAAAAGTATCCGATAAAGGATTCGTGCGCCCCGGCAAGTCCGTATCAGAACCCGAAGAGCCGCAGATTAAGATGATCACCATTCCGGAGACTCTTACTATCAAAGATCTTGCAGATGCAATGAAGATTCAGCCTTCGGCAATAGTAAAGAAACTCTTCATGAAGGGAGAAATGGTTACCGTAAATGAAGAAATCGATTACGAGAAAGCAGAAAATATTGCAGTAGAATTCGATGTTCTGTGTGAGAAGGAAATACCTGTAGATGTAATTGCAGAACTTGTTAAAGACAACATAGAAGATACAGATGAGCAGCTTACAGGAAGACCTCCCGTTGTATGTGTAATGGGTCACGTAGATCACGGTAAGACATCACTGCTTGATGCGATCAGAAAGACAAACGTAACTTCACGAGAAGCCGGTGGTATCACTCAGGCAATCGGTGCATACATGGTTGAGATAAACGGCCGCAAGCTGACATTCCTTGATACACCCGGACATGAAGCATTCACTGCAATGCGTATGCGCGGAGCACAGGCAACGGACATTGCAATCCTAGTAGTTGCGGCTGATGACGGTGTAATGCCTCAGACCATCGGGGCTATCAACCATGCAAAAGCAGCTGAAGTCGAAATCGTAGTTGCGATTAATAAGATTGATAAACCCGGCGCAAATATTGACCGCGTAAAGCAAGAACTTACAGAATACGGTCTTATTGCAGAAGATTGGGGCGGTTCAACTACTATGGTGCCTGTATCAGCAAAGAGCGGAGAGGGAGTAAGCGATCTGCTCGAGATGGTACTTCTTGATGCGGATGTGCTTGAATTAAAGGCAAATCCTAATCGTAATGCGAGAGGTCTGGTAATAGAAGCAAAACTTGATAAGGGCCGTGGTCCTGTTGCTACCGTTCTTGTACAAAAGGGTACACTGCGCGTTGGCAATACAATAGCTGCAGGCGCATCATATGGAAAGATTCGCGCAATGATTGATGATAAAGGCCAGAATGTAAAAGTTGCCACACCGTCAACCCCCGTTGAGATACTCGGACTTTCAGATGTACCGAACGCAGGTGAAATATTCGTAGTAACGGATTCCGAAAAAGATGCAAGATCATTTGCCCAGACATTCATTGCAGAAGAGAAGAAGCGCCTTGTTAAAAACACCAGAGGAAAGGCCAGCCTTGATGACATCTTTGAACAGATTAAAGAAGGCGAGTTGAAAGAACTTAACCTTATAGTTAAGGCTGATGTTCAGGGCTCTGTAGAAGCAGTTAAGGAGAGCCTTGAGAAACTTTCAAATGAAGAGGTAGTAGTTAAGGTAATCCACAGCGGAGCCGGAAATATTAACGAATCAGATGTTACTCTGGCAGCGGCATCGAATGCAATTATTATCGGATTTAATGTTAAGATTGACGCAACCGCCAAGTCTTCAGCAGAATCCGAGAAGATTGATATCCGCATGTACGATATAATCTATAAGGCCATTGAGGATGTAGAAGCTGCAATGAAGGGTATGCTTGATCCCGTATTTGAGGAAAAGGTACTCGGACACGCAGTCGTACGCCAGACATTCAAGGCAAGCTCAATAGGTATAATTGCCGGATGCTTTGTATTGGACGGCAAGATTGTTCGTGGCTGCAAATGTCGTATCACCCGCGGCGATGAACAGCTATTCGACGGAGCCCTTGCATCGTTGAAGCGTTTCAAAGATGATGCCAAGGAAGTACGCGAAGGCTATGAATGCGGTCTTGTATTTGACGGATTCGGCGATCTGCAGGAAGATGACCAGATTGAGGCTTATGATATGGTAGAGGTTCCGCGTTCATGAAAAAAAACAGCGTTAAGAATAACAGAGTGAGTGTTGAAGTTCAGCGCCACTTGGCAGCAATTATTCGCGAAGAGGTAAAAGACCCCAGAGTATCATCGCTTGTAAGTGTAACTGAGGCAGTGGTGGCACCGGATCTTTCAACTTGCAGAGCGTATATCAGTGTGCTGGGCTCCGCAGAGGACCTCACATCAACTGTTGAAGGACTTCAGAACGCAGAAGGCTATATCAGACACGAACTGGCGCGTAGACTCAATCTGCGCAATACGCCGGAGATTCGTTTCATAGCTGATGATTCTATTGCTTACGGAGTGGAGATGACGCACAGACTCACAGAGCTTGTTGCGGAAATTCCCGATAGACCTGAAGAGGAAGAAGATGGACAGCTTTAAAAAGTACACAGATGAGGCAGGGCGCAACACATTTAACAAAATGATTGCAGAGGCTGCAACAATCGCCATAGCAGGGCATGTACGCCCTGATGGCGATGCTGTAGGTTCATGTCTCGGTCTTGCCTCATATATCAGAAAAACATTTCCGGGTGCGTCAGTTGACGTGTACTTGGAAGAGTTTTCCTCAGATTTCAACTTCCTAAATGGAGCGACTTTTGTAAAGCACGAGCCTGAAAAGAAGCAATACGATCTTTTCATCGCGCTTGATTCATCTGATATTGAAAGACTTGGCAAATCACGCGAGATGTTTGAGAAAGCGAAGTCTACTATCTGCGTGGATCATCACATTACTAATGATGGTTTTGCTCAGTTAAACATTATCGGAGCAGATGCGAGCTCCACATCTGAGGTGGTGTGTTCTTTAATAAATCTTGATGCAATAAATCTTCAGATAGCCGAGTGTCTATATCTCGGAATTGTACACGACACCGGAGTTTTTAAACACAGCAGCACAGGCCCCGCCACCATGTTTTATGCCGGAAAACTCATTTCCTACGGCGTAAATACGTCTTATATTATCGACAATACGTTTTATAAGAAAACATTTACGCAAAATAAACTGCTCGGACTTACGCTGACAAAAGCAAAGCTATATTTGAATGGCCTTGTGATAGCGGGCATACTGACCAAGGAGGATTTGAATTCACTATTAGCTGACTGCAAAGACACTGACGGTATTATAGATCAGCTCAGGGTCACAGAAGGGACTGAAGTGGCTATACTGATTTACGAGAAAGAAGACGGCGGGCTTAAAGTGAGCATGCGTTCAAATTCTGATATAGATGTAAGCAGTATTGCAATGTCATTTGGCGGAGGCGGACATAAGAAGGCTGCCGGCTGCGATGTATATGGTGATGCCGAAGAGGTTCTCGGTAAAATCATAACTCAAATAGAAGTACAATTAAATGAACGGAATAATAATAGTAAATAAACCGCAGGGCTTTACTTCACATGATGTTGTTGCAAAGCTCCGCGGTATTTTACATCAAAAGAAAATAGGTCATACGGGAACTCTCGATCCTGACGCCACAGGTGTTCTGCCTGTGCTATGCGGATGCGCCACAAGACTATCAGATATTATAACAGATGAGACAAAAAGCTACGAAGCTGTTATGCAGCTTGGCATAGTAACTGATACGCAGGACATAAGCGGCAGAGTGATAAAAGAAAACTCCGTGACTGTCAGCGAAGGTGAGATACGCGAGGCAGTAAGCGGCTTCATAGGCGATATCAGTCAGATTCCGCCTATGTACAGCGCTATAAAGATTAACGGAAAAAAGTTATACGAGATTGCACGTGCAGGCCGCGAGGTTGAGCGCGAAAGCAGGCAGATTCATATTGAAAAAATTGAAATCACAGACATTTCACTTCCGTATGTTACAATAAAAGTAGATTGTTCCAAAGGCACATACATTCGCACCTTGTGCAATGACATAGGAGAAAAGCTCTTATGCGGAGCAGCGATGACGCAGCTTGTTCGTACAAAAGTAGGACGTTTTTCACTGGATAAGTCCCATACTCTGGATGAGATTTCACAAAGCCCGGAAGAGTATATTATTCCGCTTGAAGAAGCGCTATCGGGATTTCCGGAATTTGCGGTAGAGTCTCAACATGAAAAGGCATTACTTAACGGAAATGCTATAAAAACAAATTGGGGCAGCGGATATACAGGGCCTGAGCTTACAGTGCTAAAAGATTCGTGCGGACATATTATAGGATTATTTAAAATTAATAATGACGGAGCTTTCCATCCTGAAAGGATGTTGACAGGAAATTGAAGATTTTTAACGGACTTGATGAATTGAATATAAATACTTCTTCAGTTGTCGTACTCGGAAAATTTGACGGAGTTCATCTCGGACATCAGAAATTGCTATCAGAAGCGAAGAACTATGCAAAGAATATTTCCGCATCATTGATTGCAATCGTAGTTGATACCGACAGCGAGCACATAATGAGCAGAGACGAGCAGGAAGCAGTTTTTGACAAATATGGTGTCGATTATTTGCTGCACTGCAGGATAGAGGATATAAAAGATATAAAAGCGGAGGCATTTATTTCCGATTATCTTGTGCAAAGATTTTGCATGAAGGCTATCGTAGCAGGAGAAGATGTACGTTTTGGATATAGGGCTAAGGGAGACGTTGCCATGCTTAAATCCATGTCACATCTTGGATATGATACGATTATTATTGATAAGGTCAGTTTGCTGGGAGATGTAATCAGCAGCACCAGAATTCGTAAGGCTATAGCGGATGGCGAAGATACTGTTGCTCAAAAACTGCTCGGAAGATAATTGTAACTTTGCTTGACAATATAATAGCAAAATGTTACTATTAAGTTGATATATTTGTAACATATTTGTAACAATGTGGTGACACAGATGAAGAATAAGATTACAAAGAGAATAATGCTCATAGTGCTTTGCGTGGCGATGATAATACCCGAGTACGCATTTGGCGTTGATGCATCAGCTATTCCAGGAGCGCTTGGAACAGGAAAAAACATTAAGAAGGCTCCTCAGGTTGCTGATATTACAACACTTTTTGATGAGGTTATTGAAGCAGCAGCTAATCTTAATATTCCATCTAGCGTTTGCATACGCAACGGATTGCCGCTCGGCGGAATATCCAGTCTTACTGCAGGCAATGATGTATTGTCAAAAGCTACGCCGGTTCTTTCTGAAGGTGAAATAGATTGGCAGCTCCGTGCGAGTGCTATTGAAGGATATAAAAATCTCGGCATAGCGCAGGTTGGTTCATATCTTAACGTACGTGATAAAGCGTCATCTAACGGTAAAGTTATCGGTAAGATGATGAATTACAATATATGCGATATACTTGAGAAATCGTCAGACGGAAAGTGGCTCAAGATTGAGTCCGGCTCTGTTACCGGCTGGGTATCATCAGAATATATTACTACCGGATGGCAGGCTGAGGATTTAGCCAAAGAGCATGCCAGCCTTACAATCAAGATTGCAGTTGATACTGTTAATGTTCGTACCGGCCCCAGTGTTAATTCACTTATCTGGGAACAGGCTGATCAAAATGCAAAATACGATGTAGTACGTGATCTCGGTGAGTGGATTGAAATTGAGCTTGATGATGCAACAGGTTTTGTTTCATCAGATTATGTTACTATCGGATATACACTGGATACTGCAGTTAAATGGACGGATCCTGTTAAGTCCCTGCGCCAGAGAATAGTGGATTATGCTCTCCAGTGGGTTGGGGGCAAATACGTATGGGGCGGAGAGTCCCTGTCTAAGGGCGTTGACTGCTCCGGATTTACTATGAAGGTATATCAGCATTTCGGTTACTCTCTGACACACTACAGTGGTGATCAGGCACACGAAGGGAAGAAGATTAGCCGCAGCGAGCTTAAACAAGGCGATCTCGTGTTCTATTCAAAAGATGGCACGATTAACCATGTGGCTATATATATAGGCAATGGACAGGTAGTACATGCTCGCAGTACTAAGCGTGGTATCTGCGTAACGGATATGGATTACAGAACCCCTGTCAGATTCGTTTCCGTTCTTAAATAGTATTGACTAATATTTACTGCGTATGATATAATCATCTGCGGTTTCGCCCATACCGGGTTTTTGGAGTCTCCGACCGGGACGCAGTATGGGTAAGAATAATTAAAGGAGGATTAGCTATGATTTCAAAAGAAAAGAAGGCTGAAATTATTGCAGCGTATGGACGTAAGCCCGGCGATACCGGCTCACCCGAAGTACAGATAGCACTTCTTACTGAGAGAATCAAAGAACTGACCGAGCACTTAAAGACAAATCAGAAGGACCATCATTCAAGACGCGGACTTCTTCAGCTTGTAGGTCAGAGACGTGGTATGCTTGATTATCTCAAAGAGAACGATATCGAAGGCTACAGACAGCTTATTGAAAAGCTTGGTATTCGTAAGTAATTCTGATAGGGTGGATTTTTCCACCCTATTACCATTATTATAGGACATTTAATTTTGGGTGCAAGGCCGCTCGAGACCACTGAAAAGATAGGAAACGTTTCCTGTTTTTTCAGTAGTTTCGAAGCCTTGACCTGAGAAAAACTATCAGAAAAGGAGAAACTATGTACAAGACTTATTCTATGGAACTTGCCGGAAGAACCCTCAGCGTAGATATAGGCAGAGTTGGTGCTCAGGCAAATGGCGCAGCTATGATGCATTATGGCGATACCGTAGTGCTTTCAACAGTTGCCGCATCAGAAAAGCCGCGTGACGGAATTGATTTCTTCCCGCTCTCAGTAGAGTATGAGGAGAAGATGTATTCAGTAGGAAAGATTCCCGGCGGCTACAACAAGCGTGAGGGAAAGGCCAGTGAGCATGCTGTTCTTATCAGCCGTGTTATTGACCGCCCGATGCGTCCTTTATTCCCCAAAGATTATCGTAATGATGTTACCATCAACAACATGGTAATGAGCGTAGATCCCGAGTGCAATCCCGATCTTCTTGCAATGCTCGGTTCTTCACTTGCAGTATCAATATCCGATATTCCCTTTGACGGACCGGTTGGCGCTACGATGGTAGGTCTCATCGACGGTGAGCTTATTATCAACCCCACCTTGGACCAGAAGCAGAAATCTGACCTCGCTCTTACCGTAGCTTCAACACGTGAGAAGATTATTATGATTGAAGCAGGAGCAAATATTGTTCCCGAAGACATTATGCTTGAGGCTATCTTTAAGGCACATGAGGTTAACAAGACAATCATTGCCTGGATGGACCAGATTGTTGCTGAGGTTGGCAAGGCAAAGCATGAGTATGAGAGCATTAAGGTTCCGGAAGACCTCTGGGCTGATATGCGTCTTGCTGTTACACCTGAAGAGATGGAAATAGCAGTATTTGCCGATGAGAAGCAGATACGCGATGAGAATATTCGCCAGATTAAAGCAAAGCTTGAAGAGCGTTGGACGGAGGAGCATCCCGAGTGGGCAGCAATTATCGAAGATGCTGTATACCAGTATCAGAAGGTTACCGTCCGCAAGATGATTTTAAGAGATCATAAGCGCCCTGATGGTCGTGCCATCAACCAGATTCGTCCACTTGCGGCAGAAGTTGATATGCTTCCCAGAGTTCACGGAAGCGCTATGTTTACACGTGGACAGACTCAGATTCTCGATGTAGTTACTCTTGCACCGCTTTCAGATGTTCAGAAGCTTGACGGTCTTGATGCGCATGAGACTGAGAAGAGATATATGCATCAGTACAACTTCCCGTCATGGTCAGTTGGCGAGACTAAGCCCAGCCGCGGACCGGGACGTCGCGAGATAGGTCATGGAGCTCTTGCAGAGCGTGCCCTTCTTCCTGTTCTTCCGAGCAAAGAAGAGTTCCCTTACGCAATCCGTGCGGTATCCGAGACACTGGAATCTAATGGTTCTACATCTCAGGCTTCAGTATGTGCTTCTTCAATGGCACTTATGGCAGCCGGTGTACCGACCAAGAGCCCTGTAGCAGGTATTTCCGTAGGTCTTGTAACAGGTGAGTCGGATGACGATTATCTTATCCTTACAGATATTCAGGGTATCGAAGATTTCTTCGGCGATATGGACTTTAAGGTAGCAGGTACCCACGAAGGTATCACCGCTATCCAGATGGATATTAAGATTCATGGTCTTACCGATCAGATCATCCGTGAAGCAATTGCACGCGCTCGTGAGGCCCGTCTTTACATCATGGATGAAGTTATGGCTAAGGCTATATCAGAGCCTCGTCCCGAGATCAGCAAATATGCTCCGAAGATTCGTCAGATCAGCATTGATCCTGAGAAGATTGGTGATGTTATCGGTAAGCAGGGCAAGGTTATCAACAAGATTATCGAGCAGACAGGCGTACAGATTGATATTGATGAAGAAGGCAATGTTTCCGTATGCTCTTCAGATTCTGAGGCAATCGATAAGGCTATCAGCATAATCAATATAATCGCAAATGATGTTCAGCCCGGTCAGATATTTGAAGGTACCGTAGTTCGCATTATGGACTTCGGCGCATTTGTAGAGCTGGCACCCGGTAAGGATGGACTGGTACACATTTCCAAGCTTGCTAACCATCGCGTACCGAAGGTTACAGATGTTGTAAATATCGGCGACAAGGTTAAAGTAAAGGTTCTTGAAATCGATCGGATGGGCCGGGTAAATCTTTCTATGAAAGATGCGGCTTTGACTGAAGAGACTCCCAAGAACGAGTAAATAAAATCAGCCCTGCCGCTTATGGCAGGGCTTTTTTGTACTCGTAGCGAAATCGGATATCGCATCAGACTCCGACTCTGAAGGCTGCGGGTTCGAATCCCGCCGAGTACATATAAAGCACCTCGCTATTTGCGAAGTGCTTTTCATTTATTTATTCGGCCAGGCGGTAGGGACGCCTTTTTTAATCATATATGCTTGATTCGCGATACCGGCAAGCGGATCATCGGCATGAGAATCGGAATAGAAGTTGTCAATGTGAATATCGCCGAGTTCTTTATGCATGCGATTTATTTTCTCTTTGTCGCGGCAATTCTCGCCATCAAAATGCCCCGTGTGTTTATCAACATGTGAGGCAATCAGATATTTGACCCCTAGCCTTTCACACATGGGACGTATCAAAAAGTCAGCAGAAGCAGAGATAATAATATCTTCGGGAGATTGCTGCTTAAGATACCATTCATAAATATTGTGATAATGGCTGTCGCAAAATGAAGCTACGTGAGCATCAATATCCGGAATATCAGGGAGAAATGAAAACAAAGACTGCTTCCATTTTGTCTTAGGTTCTTTTCCGGATATATAGCCGATAGTCGCAATAAGCTGAGCCGGAAAATGCTTTAGCACTCGCGGATATTTTTTCAGTGTGTAAAGATAAAAATCTATTGAAGAATCGCCCTCGTAGATTGTACCGTCAAAATCGTAAACGTTCATAAGTCACCTCGCAATTAATATACCTTCTTTTCCGTGACAGGTCAATCTTTTGAAAACTGTTTGATATTAGTGGAATATTACGAAAAAAGTGCTTATAATAAAACCATCCTCGTAATTAATCAGGAGAATATCATGCAGTATTACAACAAAGAAATAAAACTCTCGAATGACGAAATAAACACTTCTGTTGATGAAGTAACTAATGCTTATATTACAAATGTGAAGCGACCGGAATATACTGAGGCAGCATTCCGCATTGCATTTGAAGAACTGCTCCTTAAGTTCAGGGATTTTTACGGTGATAATTCCGAATGCCGCGTACTGTTTTATTCACGATTAGGGAAACCGGTTATTGAATTATCACAGACCGGTGATAAGCGTGCTTGGATACCTTGCGAAGAGGATATGCAGATTGCATATGATATCCTGGCAAGACTTGGCGTCGAGCCGAGGTATACCTATTCATTTCTGCATCACAGAAACTGCATTCTTTGGGAGTCTTTGAAAAAGGTAAAAAAAGGCGGCACTATGCGAAGCATAATTATTGCGATAGTGCTTGCAGTGATATGCGGATTTGTTCTCACCGGACTTTCACCCGAGACTTCAACAATGCTTATTGACGATGTTGTTTCTCCGCTGTTTGAAAAGCTAACGCTTGTATTCTCTGCAGTTGCAACGCCGCTTGTATTCTTTGCTGTAATCAGCGGAATAAACGGAATAGGAGATGTTAATTCATTCGGAAAGATAGGCTCCCGATTGATAAGACATATGGGGCTCAGTTATCTTATTGCGATGATACTTATGGGGATAGGTTTTACGCTCGCATATGGAGTATCTCTTACTGCAAATACAACCGGCGGATCGGGAATAGGAGATGTTATCCGCCTGGTACTGGATATAGTTCCCGATAACCTTTTGGAACCATTTACCATTGACAATGATCTTCAGGTCATAGTGATAGCAATATTTGTCGGGATAATTATTTTAGGACTCGGCAATAAACTTCCGAGGCTAAATGAGATTATTAAAGAACTGTCCGAGCTTACTAACAAAATGATGATGGCATGTTGTAAACTCCTGCCGGGCATTGTCTTTTTCGGGGTTGTCAAACTGATTGGCGGCAGCAATGCAGAGCAGTTTATGAGCATAGGCAAGATGCTTATCGTATATGCAATCATAAATGCTGTATTTTTGATAAGCATGGCTGTGAGAACATGTATAATAACCAAGGTTCCGTTCACCAAGATTTTCCCTGCGCAGTTGCCGACTATTTTCATCAATGTCACTACTCAATCACAGGTTGCGGCACTTCCTGAAAATATGAAGTGCTGTAAAGAAAAATTCGGAATTGATGGAAAAATGGTAGATTTTGCATTGCCGTTGGGAATAGTAGTTTATATGCCCAGCGGAGCGATATGCATAGGTTTAACAGCATTTGCGCTATCCTGGATAATGGGAGTTCCGGTTACGATTGCCATGTTGATTCGCATAGTGATTCTTGCCACACTGCTTGCAATATCTGCGCCGCCTATTCCGGGCTCGGCACTTATCGTAATACCTATTATGCTCACCGCCTGTGCAATACCTGCTGAAGCCATGCCGCTCGCAATTATATTCGGAAGTATTGTAGGATATTTCTGCCCTACATTTAACGGTTATAATATTCAGCTTGAACTTTTGATGACGGCATGGAAGCTTGATAAGGTAAATAAAGATATACTTAGGAAGTGATTTAGAGTTTCATCTCTTTAGTTTGACATTGAGGTTACCCTTTTGTATAATAAGTAGGCATATATGTAGGAGGTTATTAGATGACTACTAATTCAGATGGATGGGACAATTTAGACCAAGAATTTGGTGATATAGATGAATTAACAGGGAATGCCGGTGGCTTTGAAGATGTTGAAATAGACGGACAGCCCTTTGCAACGGCACCCAAAACAAGTATTCCTCCCCGGCAGGAAATTCCCAGGCAGGAAGCTCCTCGGTCGGAATATTTGCGTGAGCCTGCGCCGCGCCCTGTAAGACGTGTTGAGGCACCTGTTACTGCGTCCAGAGGCGACACACATACGAGATCATACAATCCTGAAGAAATACGTAAAATGGCTACGAAAGAAGAACTCAGGGAGAAGACTTCAGCGAAGGCTTCACAGAAGAAGACTGAGAAGAAGTCTTCCAATACCGGATTAATAACCGGTGTTATTATCGGCGTTGTAGTACTGCTGCTTGCAGGTATTGTTTTCCTTGTAGCAGCATTGCTTAATAAAGACGATCCGAATCCTACGGATCCGTCCGGCAATCCTGTTACAACTTCCGAAGAAGAAACCACTGCAGCTTGGAATGTGGGTACTGCCGAGATTGATGAGCTGGCCGAGAATTATTATAAAGCGCGAGCACTTGTTGATGTATTTACCCTGACACAGATACTGGATCCTTCGGTTCAGATAAATGAGGAACAGCTTCAAGGCGAAGCTGCGGTTGTAGCCGAGTATACGGATATCAGGTCATTTGTATCTGATGGTATGAAGGATGGTGAGTGGGTAGCATATTTCTGGTATTCAATTAAGATAAAGAACATTGATACCCCCGTTCCCGGACTTGAACCGGTATATATCGTTACTGATGAATCCGGCAATCTTCGTATAATCACAATAGATGTCGTTATGGAAGACGAAGAACTCAATCTTTTCTTCGCAAATGCGGCAAATTGTGATGCTGTAACTGAAGTGGTTGAAGGAGTAGATGCAGCATACAGACTTGCTGTAAGCCAGGACCAAAAGCTGTTTGAGTTCATTAAGAGCATCGGCGGAAATGTAGATCCTGTTGAGCCTGCAACGGATTCTTCAGCAGAGAATCCTACAGATCCGACTACCGAGGCTCCGACTACTGAAGCTCAGCCGACTACTCCGGCAAGTTCTACTGATTTTATCGAATGCGATACTTGTATGTATATTACAAAGAATGACGTTAATATGCGTAAGCAGCCGAACACGGATGCAGAAGTAGTCAAGACTCTTAAACTGGGCACATATGTACAGGTCATGGCTAAGAGCACAAACTGGTACAAGATATGTGACTTTGAAAACGGTGGTCAGGTTGGGTTTGTCAGCTCACAATTCTTCAGTGATGATAAACCATCCAACAACTAATACAATGCTTTTTACCCGACAGTAATGTCGGGTAAAAATTTGGAGAAAATAATGGACTTAAATGATTTTGATTATGAGCTCCCGCAAGAGCTGATAGCGCAAGATCCGCTTGAAGATCGTTCATCTTCGAGACTGCTTATCTTAGACAAAAACACAGGCGACATCCAGCATAAGATATTCAAAGATATAATTGATGAGCTGCGCAAAGGTGATTGCCTCGTTATAAATAACACAAAAGTTATCCCGGCAAGACTACTTGGCTCGCGTAAAGGTACAGGCGCGGCTATTGAGGTCTTGCTTCTTAAAAGACGCAGTGATTCTTCTTGGGAATGCCTTGTAAAACCGGGCAAAAAATGCCGCATAGGGACAGAGATAGATTTCGGTGACGGGTTGCTTACCGGCACTATCACCGAAGTTATCGATGACGGTAATCGCATAATTCGTTTTACCTATGACGGAATATTCGAGGAGATTCTTGATAAGCTCGGCGAGATGCCGCTTCCGCCGTACATTACTCATAAGCTTGCTGACAGAAACCGTTATCAGACGGTTTATGCAAAATTTGACGGTTCGGCAGCCGCACCTACGGCAGGACTTCATTTTACAAATGAGCTTCTTGACGAGATAAGGGGACGTGGCATTAATATCGCTGAAGTAACTCTTCATGTAGGACTCGGAACCTTCCGCCCGGTTAAGGTGGATAAAATCGAAGAGCATCACATGCACACCGAACACTATATGGTAGATGTGCCGACAGCCAAGCTTATTAACGAAACCAAGAAAAACGGCGGAAGAGTAATAGCCGTTGGCACTACAAGCTGCCGCACCCTTGAATCTGCCGCTGATGAGAACGGTGTTATTCATCCGGGCGAAAGTGATACGGCAATTTTCATTTACCCCGGATATAAGTTTAAGATGATTGATGCTCTTATAACTAATTTCCATTTGCCCAAATCCACGCTTGTCATGCTTGTATCAGCGCTTGCAGGCCGTGAAAATATATTAAATGCTTATAATGTGGCAGTAGAAGAAAGATACAGATTCTTTTCTTTCGGCGATGCCATGTTTATAAAGTAGGAGAGATATGTTTAAAAACATAGATTTCAGAACGGGAAGACCGTTGAAGGATTTAATCCTTTTTTCAATTCCTCTTGCGCTGGGACAATTTCTTCAAATTCTATATAACACGGTGGATTCTTTAGTGGTGGGGAATTTCTGCGGAGATGCAGAACTTGCCGCAGTAGGTGTGTGCGCCACAGGATCAAATGTTATCATAGGATTTTTCATGGGCCTTTCTATCGGCGCCGGCGTAGTTGTCGCGAAAAATTTCGGCATAGGCGATTTTCAAAGATTAAAGGATTCAATTCAGGCAATAACAACATTCGGACTGCTGCTGGGTATATTGACTATAGGCATCGGAGTTGCGCTTGTAAAGCCACTGCTTGATGTTTCCGGAGCAAGACCGGATTACTATGACCTGGCATATACTTATCTTATGATTTGTATGGGCGGAGTAGTATTTACCTGTGCATATAACATTTGCTCCGGCATAATACGTGCTATAGGCAATTCAGCGGCAACGCTGAAGATTCTTGCAATAAGCGGCATAGTAAACGTCTGCCTCGATCTTCTTTTTACCGGATTATTTGGATGGGGAGTTGCCGGAGTTGCAATTGCGACCGTTATTGCTCAGGCAGTTTCAATGTTCTGCGGCATCGTTGTACTGCGCCGTTATCTAAAAGCGCCAAGCATTTCATTTTCAACAATGTGGAAGAGAGGCACTAAACCAATAAAAGAAACTCTCAACGTCGGTATTGCAGCCGGTATTCAAACCTCAATAGTTGCATTTTCTAATACATTTATTTTCCGCTATGTAAATATGTTCGACACTACGGCAGTAAGCGGATTCGGAATAGGCTCAAAGCTCGACAGCTACATTTCAATCCCTTTGGACGCTTTCGGCGCAGCGGTAACAACCGGTGTCGGTCAAAATATCGGAGCAGGAAAATACGAGAGAATAAAACCGATAATATATGATGTGCTGATTTTGGAGACTGCTGCGTGTATGATTTTCGGCAGTCTAATGCTGATATTTGCGAAACCCTTGGTCGGTATGTTTACAGATAACCCGGCTGTTATTGAGGCGGGAACAGCCATGCTTCGTATTCTTATTCCGCTATATTGGACAAACGCCGGAAGATGTACTTTCGCAGGCGCGTTGCGTGCATATGGAAAGAGCTTATGGCCGAGCGTATCGGCGCTACTCTCCATGGTTGCTGTCAGACAAATATACCTTGCTATTGTCATGGTTAATCCTAAGGTTGACTATGTATTCTGGTGTTATCCGGTTGGATGGATAGCTTCTTCGGTATTTATATTGGCATACTTTGCATTGGTAAGAAAAGAACTCAAGGGTCTTGGGGCACCGATGGTCGAAGCAAGATAGGAGACAGATGTTTAAGAGTATTGATTTCAGAAGCGGAAACGCAATTAAGAATCTTATTCTTTTTGCTATCCCGCTTATGCTGGGACAATTACTTCAGAATTTATACAACACTGTAGACGCTTTAGTTGTAGGTAATTTCAATGGTGATGAGGAACTTGCTGCGGTTAGCGTCTGCAGTACGAGTTCTAATGTCATCGTCGGTTTTTTTGTCGGAATCTCTGTTGGCGCCGGAGTGGTAGCATCTAAAGCATTCGGTTTCGGAGACAAAAATAATCTCAATAAAACTGTCAAAATAATTATTACTTTCGGTATTGCGCTTGGACTGGTTGCTTCGTGCATCGGAGTTCTTTTGGTAAGACCCATGCTTGATTTATCCGGAGCAAGACCGGATTATTACGATAAGGCATACCTGTATCTCATTATATTCATGGCAGGTGTTATATTTACCTGCGCCTATAATTTCTGCGCAGGGACGCTGCGCGCCATCGGTAATTCAACAGCTACACTGGTCATACTTGCGATAAGCGGCATTGTTAATATAGGCCTTGATCTTCTTTTTACCGGAGCGCTTGGCTGGGGCGTCGCAGGTGTCGCTATTGCTACTGTTATTGCGCAGGCGGTTTCTTTTGTAATTGGAGTCATTTTAATATGCAAGAACATCGGTGAAAAATGTTTTGATATACGTCTGACCGTTAAAAACGGCGGCAAAGTGATAAAAGAAACCTTGAGCATCGGTGTTGCAACCGGTATGCAGTCCGCAATAATATCTTTTTCAAATACTATTATTTTCCGCTATATCAATATGTTCGATACTGCTGCGGTAAGCGGCTTCGGAGTAGGCTCAAAGCTGGATCATTTTGCGCTTATTCCACTTGACTGCCTCGGCTCTGCCGTATCAACCGGCGTAGGCCAAAATATCGGCGCGGGAAAATATGAGCGTATTAAACCGCTGGTGTATGACGGACTTATTATTACTACTGCCGCAAGCATGCTTGCCGGCGGAACCATGCTGGTACTTGCCAGACCGCTGGTGGGTTTATTTACAGATAATCCGGCTACTATTGCCGCCGGAACTCAGATGGTCCGCACATTAACTCCGCTATACTGGATATCTGCTGTCAGATACACGCTTGCCGGCGCGCTGCGCGCATATGGCAAGTCATTCTGGCCGAGTGCTACCGCGCTTATCGCTATGGTTGGAGTACGCCAGCTGTTCCTCGCTATCGTTATGACAAATCCTAAAATCGATTATGTATTTTGGGGCTATCCTGTCGGCTGGATAGCAGCCTCAATATTTATTCTTATTTACTACCTGACTGTCAGAAAAGAACTTACAGGCCTTGGCAAATAACCGTTATCAATATTATTTATGCCAACAAAAACAATACTTTTATGACTTTTCGGTGCCCTTTATTATAGACATAAAAATGGCACTGTGATATAATCTTTGCGGCTTAAAAATAGAGTATTATGCGTTAGGAGGAAATATAATGCAAAAGTGGGTTTACATGTTTACAGAAGGCAACGCAGACATGCGTAATCTTCTCGGCGGTAAGGGCGCAAACCTTGCCGAAATGACCAATATCGGTCTGCCTGTTCCTCAGGGATTTACCATCACAACTGAGGCTTGTACACAGTATTACGAAGATGGTCGTAAGATTAATAATGAGATAATGGCCCAGGTTATGGAGGGCGTTAAGAAGATGGAAGAGATTAACGGCAAGAAGTTCGGCGATCTCAAGAATCCGCTTCTCGTATCAGTTCGTAGCGGCGCTCGCGCTTCTATGCCCGGTATGATGGATACCATTCTTAACCTTGGTTTAAATGAAGAAGTAGTTGATGCAATGATCGCGGCTAACCCCGATCCTGCATTTGAGCGCTTTGTATACGATTCATATCGCCGCTTCATCCAGATGTTCTCAGACGTAGTTATGGAAGTCGGCAAGAAGTATTTCGAACAGCTCATCGATAAGATGAAGGAAGAGAAGGGCGTTAAGCTTGATATCGAACTTAATGCTGCTGATCTTAAGGAACTGGCTCGTCAGTTCAAATGGGAGTACAAGAACCAGCTCGGCGAAGAGTTCCCTTCAGATCCTGTTACTCAGTTAAAGCTTGCTATCGAGGCAGTTTTCCGTTCATGGGACAACCCTCGTGCTAACGTATATCGTCGTGACAACGACATCCCTTATTCTTGGGGTACCGCTGTTAACGTAATGCCTATGGTATTCGGTAACCTTAACAATCAGTCAGGTACCGGCGTTGCATTTACCCGTGATCCCGCAACAGGCGAGAAGAAGCTGATGGGCGAGTTCCTTATTAATGCCCAGGGCGAAGACGTTGTTGCAGGTGTTCGTACACCTATGAAGATTACTCAGATGGAGCAGGAGTTCCCTGAAGCTTACGCTGAGTTCATCAAGGTATGCGATACTCTTGAGAGTCATTATCATGACATGCAGGATATGGAGTTCACTGTTGAGAACAGAAAGCTCTATATGCTTCAGTGCCGTAACGCTAAGAGAACCGCTCAGGCTGCTCTGAAGATTGCTTGTGATCTGGTTGATGAAGGTATGAAGACCGAGCAGGAAGCTGTTCTTATGATCGATCCTCGTAACCTTGACACTCTGCTTCATCCTCAGTTCGATGCTGCAGCTCTTAAGGCTGCTGTTCCGGTTGGCAAGGGCCTTGGCGCTTCTCCCGGTGCCGCATGCGGTCAGGTTGTATTCAACGCTGATGATGCTGTAGCATGGAAGGAAAACGGCAAGAAGGTTGTTCTTGTTCGTCTTGAGACTTCACCTGAAGATATCACCGGTATGAAGGCAGCTCAGGGTATCCTTACAGCTCGTGGTGGTATGACTTCTCACGCTGCAGTTGTTGCCCGCGGTATGGGTTCTTGCTGCGTATCCGGTTGTACTGCTATCGTTATGGATGAGGACAATAAGACATTTACCATCAATGGTGATAAGTTTGTTGAAGGCGATTGGATTTCAATCGATGGTACTACAGGTAATATTTACAAGGGACAGATTCCCACAGTTGATGCTTCTATAGCAGGCGAGTTCGGTCGTGTTATGGCTTGGGCTGACAAGTATCGTAAGCTTAAGGTTCGTACCAATGCCGATACACCTCGTGATGCTAAGAAGGCTCGTGAGCTTGGTGCTGAAGGTATCGGTCTGTGCCGTACTGAGCATATGTTCTTCGAGGCTGATCGTATCGCAGCATTCCGTGAGATGATTTGCGCTGATACCAAGGCCGGAAGAGAAGCAGCTCTTGAGAAGATTCTTCCTTATCAGCAGGGCGATTTCGAGCAGCTCTATGAAGCTCTTGAGGGAACCCCTGTTACCATTCGTTTCCTGGATCCGCCTCTTCATGAGTTCGTTCCTACAGAGGATGCAGATATCGAGCTTCTTGCTAAGGCTCAGGGCAAATCTATTGAGTACATTAAGAACATCATTTCCGCTCTGCATGAGTTCAACCCTATGATGGGTCATCGTGGATGCCGTCTTGCTGTTACCTATCCTGAGATAGCTGTTATGCAGACCAAGGCTGTTATCCGTGCAGCTGTTAAGGTTCAGAAGGCTCATCCTGATTGGGTTGTTAAGCCTGAGATTATGATTCCTCTGGTAAGTGAACTCAAGGAGCTTACATTCATCAAGAAGTTCGTTGTTGAGACTGCTGATGCTGAAATCAAGGCAGCAGGCATCGACCTTAAGTACGAGGTTGGTACTATGATCGAGATTCCGAGAGCAGCTCTTACTGCTGATGAAATCGCATCTGAAGCTGACTTCTTCTGTTTCGGTACCAACGACCTTACACAGATGACTTACGGTTTCTCCCGTGACGACTCAGGTAAGTTCCTCAAGGACTACTACGATGTTAAGATCCTTGAGAGCGATCCTTTCGCTAAGCTTGACCAGACAGGCGTTGGTAAGCTTATGAAGATGGCACTTTCACTCGGCAAGCCCGTTAACCCTGCACTTCACTGCGGTATCTGCGGCGAGCACGGTGGCGACCCTGTATCAGTTGAGTTCTGTCACAACATCGGACTCGACTATGTAAGCTGCTCACCTTTCCGTGTTCCGATCGCACGTCTTGCAGCAGCACAGGCAGCTATAAAGGACAACAAATAAGCTTATTCAAACTTATATATCCCCGTATTTCTTATGAAGTACGGGGATTTTTGTTCGTGACTTGTTCCGCATTAAATCACCGCATAAGTGAAAATTCACAAATTTTCACTTTTTATCACTTGGCAAAGTGAAAATGTTGAAGGATTTGCCTCTTAAGTTTATTGCGTACGATTGATAATAATATCGGCAAAATATAACGAGTTTTTACGAGAAGAAACCTTGTTATATTTTGCCGATAATGTTATAATATTTCCGATAGGTTATTATCAACAGGTGATGTTTATGAATTATAAAAACGTAGCGGAAATAGCTCCAAACTGGAAAGTGTCTGAAAGAAGTGTCAGAAATTATTGTTCCGCCGGAAAAGTTCCGGGGGCTGTTCTTGATGGAAAAACCTGGAAGATACCTGATAATGCCGAAAAGCCCGAGAGAAAAAAGAGATCGGGTAAAGTGACTGCGGATATTCTCGATAGATTAAAGCAGGAAAAAGATGCCGGCATCTCAGGAGGGATTTATCACAAGATACAAATTGAGCTGACATATAATTCCAATCATATGGAAGGAAGTCGGCTTACACATGATCAGACAAGGTACATTTTTGAAACTAATACTATTGGAATTTATAACGAAACTGTAAATGTCGACGATATTGTTGAAACTGCGAATCATTTCAGATGCATTGACTTGATTATTGATTTGGCCAACTACAGACTGAGCGAGTCATTGATAAAGCAGCTCCATTTTCTACTGAAATCCGGGACATCTGACAGTAGAAAAGCCTGGTTTGCGGTTGGGGATTATAAGCGTATAGAAAATGAGGTCGGAGGAAGAGAGACTACGAAGCCGGCACTGGTCGCCGGAGAACTTCGCCGGCTGCTGAATGATTACAATGCATCAAAAAATAAAACTCTTGAAGAAATCATAGAATTCCATTATGAATTTGAGAAAATCCATCCTTTTCAGGATGGTAACGGGCGCATCGGACGATTGATTATGTTTAAGGAATGCTTAAGAAACGGTATTACACCGTTTATTATAGAAAATGATCTCAAGGAGTACTATTATCACGGGCTCAGCGAATGGGAAAGTGAAAGAGGTTATTTGATTGATACCTGCCTTAGAGAACAAGATCGATTCAAGGTTTTCATGAATTATTACGGTCTTACTTATCATGATTAAAAACGGAAATGAATTTATTGATAATAATGAGAAAAGGTATTATATAATTATAGTATCAGATTAAAAAAGTCCGGCATACCGGATGCAGATTACGACTATGATGTAAATGCAGATTGAATATTTTCGCGTAACAGGAGGTATATGTTATGACAAATTATGAGAAGGAAAGGCTTGATATTCTTAACGCCTCTAACGAGACCGTGCGTGAGCTTCTTGAAAGGAAGTCAGTGCGGGCATTTGAGGATCGCGAGATTCCCGAAGCGGACAAGAATACAATCCTTATGGCTGCTGCTGAAGCACCTTCAGCCGGCTGCCAACAGTTATATACCATTCTTGATATTACCGAAAATGACCTCAAACAGAAACTGTCTGTTACCTGTGACAATCAGCCCTTTATTGCCAAGGCACCGATGATTCTTATTTTCTGCACAGATTGCAGCAAATGGTATCAGGCTTTTAAAGAGGCGGATTGCGACCCCAGAAAGCCAGGCGCAGGCGACCTGCTACTTGCGATGGAAGATGCAGCAATTGCTGCTCAGAATGCCGTTACAGCCGCTTGGAGCTTGGGCATAGGTTCCTGCTATATCGGAGATATACTTGAGCAGGCTGAGGCACACAGAGAGCTTCTTTCATTGCCTGACTACGTAGTTCCTGCGGTGATGCTTGTATTCGGATATCCGACTAATCAGCAAAGGCAGCGTCCGAAGCCTGTCCGCATCGACATGAGCGGGCTGGTTTATACAAATCGATACCCTGATCTTGCGGGAGATGATTACAGGGAAATGTTTGCTAACCGTTGCGGAGAGCAGAACTTTGACGAGTGGATGAAGAGATTTTGCGACAGAAAATATAATTCTGATTTTTCATGTGAGATGACCCGTTCGGTGGAAGAGTATCTTAAGCAGTATAGATAAAGGAGCGCATTATATGAAAGCATATTTCGCCGGCGGATGTTTCTGGTGTATGGAAAAGCCTTATCATATGATAGAAGGTGTGACAAGCGCTATCAGCGGATACTGCGGCGGCATGGAAGAAAACCCTGCCTACGAAGACGTAAAGGCGCAGCGTACGATGCACCGCGAGACAGTTTGCGTCGAGTACGATGAAAAAGTGATATCCTTTGATGAACTGCTGGAAGTTTATCTTGACAGCATTGATCCATTTGATGATGGTGGTCAGTTTATTGACAGGGGTAGGTCTTATACCTGCGCTATCTATTACACTGACGAGGCTCAGCAGGAGTGCGTAAAATGCCGGATTGCCGAGATAGAACAAAGCACAGGTAAAAAAGTTGCAGTTGCACTTGAGCCATATACGCACTTTTGGCCGGCAGAAGAGTATCATCAGGATTATGCACGCAAAAACCCGGAAGCCTACGAAAAAGAACTAAAGGAATCCGGAAGAATATAGCCACTATTTTTCCAAAGCGAGGATGAAAATGAATAACATGACAATCGGATTTATCGGAACAGGTAATATGGGCGGAGCCATAGCACTGACAGTGGCGCAGGCCGGATATGAAATCACTCTTGCAAACAGAACAAAGTCAAAAGCTGAGGCGCTTGCAGATGAGATAAATAAAACAGCAGGAAGGCAGCTTGCAGTGTGTAAAGACAACAAGGCTGCAGCCGCTTGTGACATAGTTTTTCTTGCGGTAAAGCCCTATCAGGCAGAAGAGGTAATTGCAGGTATTAAGGACTCATTTACGGCTGAGACTCTCATCATAAGCATGATGGGCGCCGTTACGCTTTCTGATCTTGAGTCTATGACAGGTCTTAAGCGTGTTATCAGAATCATGCCGAATACTCCCGTCGCTATAGGAAAGGGCGTTACTCTTTGGTGCGCGGGTTCCTGCATTTCGGAAGCTGATGTACAGATTCTTTCAGAGCTTATGCAGGCCACCGGAATACTCTATGAAGTATCGCAGGAGCAATTTGACGCCATAACTCCCATAACCGGCTGTGGTCCGGCGTATGCGGCGATGTTTGTTGATGCGCTGGCAGATGCGGGCGTAAGACTTGGCATCAAGAAAGCCGATGCTGTAAAATATGCCGCTCAGATGTTGGCCGGAACGGCACAGCTTATATTAGAATCAGGCAAACATCCGGTGCAACTTAAAGACGAGGTCTGCAGCCCCAAGGGCACTACCATTAAAGGCGTAATAGCACTTGAAAATGACGGCTTCAGAGCAGCCGTTATAGACGCTATCCTTTCAGCAGCCGGCGTTAAGGAACTGTAAAAAATACAATAACATTTTCAAATACATCCCTCTGCCTAAGCAGAGGGGTTGTTTTTCTCTTGACTCTCACGTTACGTAATAGTTTATAATCATAAGTGAAAGGAGAGCGTTAACAATGTTGACAGTAAATGAAGTAAGCAAGTTGACGGGAGTGAGTGTGCGCACGCTTCACTACTATGATGAGATTGGTCTGCTGATTCCGGCTGTGACGACAGATGCGGGATACAGAATGTATGACGATACAAACCTTGAACGTCTGCAACAGATTTTACTTTTTAAAGAGCTCGAGTTCTCCTTAAGGGATATTAAGAAGATGATTGACAGTCCTGATTTTGACAGAGAAAAGGCGTTGTCGGAACAGATCAAACTCCTTACTTTAAAAAAGGAGCATTTTGAAAACTTAATATCTTATGCGAAAAGAATAAAATCAAAGGGAGTATACGATATGGATTTTACAGTATTTGATGATGAGAAAATTGAAAGTTACAAGGACGAAGCCAGAAAAAGATGGGGCGATACGGATGCGTATCGTGAATATGAGACAAAATCTGCCGATTATTCCGAAGAAATGCAGCAGACCCTTGCGAGTGATATGATGAATATTTTCAAAGAGTTTGGAAGAAATACGGAAAAATCTCCGGCAGATGCCGATGTCCAAAGGCTTGTAAAGAAACTGCAGGATTTTATCACTGGTAATTATTATACCTGCACAAAAGAAATCCTTTCCGGTCTGGGGCAGATGTATGCAGCCGGCGGAGAGATGACCGATAATATAGATGCCTCGGGTGGCAAAGGCACCGCTGAATTCGCAGCGAAAGCCATTGCCGAATACTGCAAATAACAGAGTTATTTACCAGGTCGATAGATTTCAACTTATTAAGGTAAATAGTAAGAACCCCTAATCAGGTTTGATACCTTTTTAGGGGTTCTCTATTTACGCCAAATAGTCTTAATTAATAACAAGCTTTAAAGCATCGCCGAGCCGCCGGTTACAATCCAGCAGGCCATACTTGCTACCAGGAAAGCGCCGGTGTAAATGTTGCCGGTACGACGGTAGATGTATGTACAAAGCACGCTGAATACGAGTACCTGAGGAACAAATACTATCATGAGTGACATGAAGGGGCCGCCGAAGGTTGAGCCAAAGAGCAGGTCAGCACCGGGGCCGATATTTGCGAAGAAGGGAATGTACTCAAGAAGTACCAGTATCAAAATACCGCCAACCATCATCAGCGCATTTCTCCACCAGTTCTTTACAAAGCCCTTAAAGCCGGGTTCATAAGTACCCTGGCATCTTGCAGAAGCCATTATCTTGCTGTTGTTCAGAATAAAGAACAGAGCAAACATAGGGATATAAACTGCAAACTGACCGGCGCGGGTTGTGGTAAAGGGTCTGAAGAAAGGCCAGATAAATCTGAAGTCAAGTCCGTACACACCATCATAGATGCAAACCAGCGCATACATAAACAACAGCATAATTGCAGCTAAGAGCGCTCCGCGCCAGATGAGAGATAGGCTGATGCGTCCGGGGTTATCTTTTGTCGCAAGACCCATTGCGTTGTAATCGATAACGCCGCCTTTTTTCTTGAGCTTACTATTTCCGACGATGGTTATCGCAAGCATAATAATTATAAGAATTAGATACCATACGAAGAATCCGTCACCGATAGTCATACGGAATATTTTCTCGGGAAGAGGGAATAGACCGTGACCGAGCTGTGTGCAGAAGGGATAGGTAGCTGCGGCAAGGAGCATAGTTATAGCAGCACCTTTCCACCACTGACCGTTGGTTTTGATTGTTTCAACAGCAGGAAGCGGCTGAGCCAGTTTCTTAAACAGAGGCGTAAGAAGCAGAAGCTCCATAAGAGGAATCATAGCTGCTATAGCCGCAAACATTGCAACAAGAACCAGAACTTCCTTCGTCATCGCTACCTGGTTATCGGAAGCGATAGCAGAACTGTGTCCGGTAGCACCGTCAAACCAGTCAATAGCGGCTTCAAGACCTGTGCCGTTATGAGTGGTAAGTCTGTGGTTGGTATAAAGCAACTGAATTCTGCGTGCAGATCCATCGGCAAAGTTACCGAAAGTGGTGTTCCATGCACAGGAAGCTTTATCTACACCAAGAAATTCGCTGCGGATATCTGAATGCAGCACTTCATCATTTACTACGTTCTGATAATCTCTGAAATAGCTGAATTCATCCCATTTTGCCTGAAGAAGCATAACGTTGTTGAAGCTGTAACGAGAACTGTCATAAGCCTTGTCAGTAAATAATTCGCCGCACTGAAGGATCGTGGCCTTCGGAGCAATATCGGTATTTGCATATGCAGCCGCAACGGTCCAGGATGACCAGGTGCCCATGGAATGACCGGTAACGCAAAGGTTCGTTTTATCTACATAGGCAAGCTGCGAAAGTGCGCCGTAAGCTAAAACACCGCCGCATGAAGAATCACTTATGGTGTTGCCTGCGGAATCTTTGGTATAGCGATCATTAAAGAATGACAAATTGGAGAAATTCATCATGATCTTATAACGATCCTGCCCGCTGATCTGCTTATAGGAACCATCTGCTTCAGAGTCCTGCCCGAAATTCACGGAAACCTTAAGATTTACGTAGCCGCGCTGAGTAAGACCGGTTTCGGTTTTGCCATGGCCGTATTCATCAATAGCCATAACTACGTAACCACGACGGGCGAACTCAATAGCGTATGCCGCGCAGGTCTGGTTATCATTCTGATATCCGTGGAGCATAAGAACTGCAGGCGCGGGGTTATCAGCAGTGGCGGTATCCGGCTTATAAAGCCGGTAATACACATTTTCCGCTTTAGTCCCCAGTGATTCACCGGAAATATATCCGTCGGTGATTTCTACTTTGCCGTTATCAGTCTGGATGTTATTTGCCACCACCATACATCCGAATGTGATTGCAACAAAGAGAACGAGTAGTACTACATTTTTAATTGGTTTTTTCATGTTTTATCCTCCAATAGAAGAGATTTGTAAAACACTTTTATTTAATCACATAAAGAGCGATTAGTCAATATTGACAAATGATAGGAGGGAAAATAAAATGGCAAATAGATGCTAGATATTATGGAGGTAAACCTATGCAGCACGAACTTAAGACCGCAGTGAAAATTCCCGGAGAAGACGGCAAGATTGCAGAACCGGGTTATGCGCGCACTGAGATTCTGGACTATTCCAGAGAGAATATCAAAGCGCCGTGGTTCAGGAAAAAAGAGTGGGATTATTATCTCTTTACAAATGAGCACTTCGGGCTTGCATTTACTATTTCCGATCTTGGATATGTCGGGCTGCTTTCGGCTTCATTTATTGACTTTGATGCGTGCACCGAACACACCGAGACGGAGCTTACGATACTTCCTAAGGGCAAAGCATTCGGACTTGGCACGAAGGTGGCAGATGCTCATGCCGTATGCCATACAAAGAGACTTGATCTGGCTTTTGAAAATGCAGACGGCAAGAGGCACATTTCCTGTAATTTCAAAAACTTTGACGGCGATAAAAACTTAACCTGCGAGCTTGATGTATATGAGCCGGATATGGAAGCTATGTATATAGCAACTCCTTGGGCGCAGAAAGAAACAGCCTTCTATTACAACTGCAAGAAAAACTGTCTCACTGCAGAGGGCACGTGCACTTATGGTGACAGGACCGAAGAGATAAAGAAAGAAGAAACTACCGGCTGCCTGGACTGGGGCAGAGGCGTATGGACATATGATAATACATGGTACTGGGGCACAGGTTCAGGATATGTAGGTGGAGAGCTATTCGGTTTTAACCTTGGCTATGGCTTTTCGGACAGAAGCTCAGCTTCCGAGAATTGCCTTTACTACAAAGGCAAGATACATAAGCTTTCGGAGATAACCTTTAACATTCCGGAAGATGAGAAGGGAAATAAAAAGTATACCGATACTTGGACTATCACATCTGATGATGACAGATTTAACGCAACATTTGCCCCGATATTAGACCGCGCAGCACAGATGAACTACAAGGTGATTATATCCAGTCAGCATCAGGTCTTCGGACGCATGAGCGGATATGCAGTAACTGATGACGGAGAAAAAATAGAATTTGCCGATTACATCTGCGCACTGGAAGTAGTCAGGAATAAATATTAAAAGAAGTGGAGATAGATTAGAGCCTTGACAAATCCACAATATATTGTACAATATTAAGTACAAGAAGAGGAGAAGGTTATGGATGCAGTCAACTACTCTAATTTCAGAGAAAATTTAAAAGCTTACTGCGATAAAGTAAGCGAGACCCAGTGCGCTTATATAGTTACGCGAAAAGCCAATCAAGGCAATGTGGTTATATTAAGCATAGAAGAGTACAATGCACTCTTAAAGGCCAAAGAAGAAGCGGATACTATCATAAAACAGACATTTCAACATAGATCTTTAGAAGAGCGTTTAGCAGATTACGGTGGTCATATAGATGCAGTTTCTCTTGATTGGGGAGAACCTAAAGGAAAGGAGCTGCTGTGACAGAGTTTTATCAAGGTGATATCGTAAAGATATCAGGATATAAATTCCCACTCCTTATTATTAGCAAGAACTTATTTATTGAGAAAACAGGTGTATTTCATGTATGCCCGATACTATCTGAAGTACCTTCAGGCCCATTGCATATCAGAGTTCAATCAAAAGACACTCAGGGCACGGCAATCTGTGAACAACTAAAGTTAATCGACCCAATGGAACGCAGTGTACATCGTGTTGATAGGATATCATATGCAAATCTGATAGATATTTCAGATGCCGTACAAGGCATGTTTGAGTACGATTAGAATTTTTTAATATACAGATACAGAAACGATAATGATGGTACAATAATCATGATAGTTAATGCAAAAGGTGATGATACCGGATTATCTGAAGAGATGAAGAATTTCCTGAGGTATATCCGGACAGGAGAACTATCCGGTAGTGACGATAACCTGGTACACCAGCTACAAGCTGAAGTTGAATATGCAAGGCATGAACATAAGTGGGAGGAGGACTTTATGATACTGCAAGAAAAACTGGATGATGCA
>JAZRXC010000022.1:0-18006 GCA_045600025.1 Lachnospiraceae bacterium | reverse complement strand
CGTAAATGCCGACGGTGTCAAAGTACTTGATGACATCACTTTTACTGCAAAAAGCGGCGAAATTCTCGGCATAGCAGGTATTGCCGGCAGAGGTCAGCGCGAACTTTTAGAGGCCATTGCGGGTCTGCAGCCCATAAACGGCGGCGAGATTATCTATAATAATCCGACTAACGGCGCAGCCGAAAACCTGCGCAACAAAACACCTATGCAGATTCGTGAACTCGGTGTTCGGCTTTCATTTGTGCCGGAGGACCGTCTCGGTATGGGTCTTGTGGGAAATATGGACCTGGCCGACAATATGATGCTCCGCTCCTACCGCAGCGGCAATTCATGGCTTACTAACCGCAAGCGTCCCCACGAACTTGCTAAGCAGGTAGTTAAGGATCTTGATGTTAATACCCCGAGTATTGACACAGTGGTACGCAAGCTCTCCGGCGGAAATGTTCAGAAGATTCTGGTTGGCCGTGAAATCGCTACCTCTCCCACTGTTCTTTTAACCGCTTACGTTGTGCGCGGACTTGATATTAACGCCTCATACACCATTTACGATTTAATTAATAAGCAAAAAGAAAACGGTGTTGCCGTAGTATTCGTCGGCGAGGATCTTGATGTTATGCTCGGACTGTGCGACAGAATCATGGTTCTGTGCGGTGGCAAAATCAGTGGTATCTTAGACGGACGTACTGCTGACAAGCAGGAAATCGGTATGCTAATGACTCATGTGGGAGGTGCACAGAATGAATAAAAAACCTCTTATCCATATTACAAGACGTAAGGATATTTCCTTCGCAAAATCTTCGGCAATACGTGCAGCTGCAATTATTCTTGCGCTCCTCGTATGTGCGCTTATTACAACTATTGTAACCGGGCTTAATCCTTTTGATGTATACGGATCTATGATTTCCGCATCCTTCGGAACTTCAAGACGTCTGTGGATGCTCATACAGAACATGGCAATGCTTTTATGCTTCGCACTTGCACTTGCTCCCGCTTTCCGTATGCATTTCTGGAACCTCGGTGGTGACGGCCAGGCTCTTGCCGGCGCACTTGCTGCATCAGCTTGTATGATATGCCTGTCCGATATTCTTCCGGGATGGCTGCTTATCATCGTTGAACTCGCTACTGCAGTTCTTGCAGGTATGATTTGGGCACTTATCCCCGCTTTCTTCAAAGCAAAATGGAACACAAATGAAACCTTGTTTACTCTGATGATGAACTACGTTGCGACGCAGATAGTTGCATACTTCGTAATTATCTGGGAGAATCCCAAGGGTTCCGGTAATATCGGTATCATCAATCCGAATACCGAAGCCGGTTGGGTTCCCGCACTGTTTGGCAACAAATACCTCATCAATGCAATAGTAGTTATCCTGGTAACAGTATTTATGTACGTTTACATGAAATACACCAAGCACGGCTATGAAGTAGCCGTTGTAGGTGAAAGTGAAAATACTGCTCGCTACATCGGTATCAAGGTCGGTAAGGTTGTACTTCGTACGCTTGCTCTCTCAGGCGCTATTTGCGGTCTTGCAGGCTTCTTACTGTCAGCAGGCACTAATCATACCCTTACGACTACACTGGCCAATAATCGCGGATTTACGGCCGTTATGGTTGCCTGGCTTGCCAAGTTCAATCCCTTCGGTATGATTCTCACCAGTTTCCTTATAGTTTTCCTGGAACGCGGTGCGGCAGAGATATCCAGTACCTTCGGTCTTAACCAGGCATTCGGTGATATCCTTACCGGAATAATCTTGTTCTTTATCCTTGGTTGTGAGTTCTTTATTAACTACCATGTACACTTTAATAAACCTGCAAAGAAGGAGGAGGAAAAATAATGTTTGATTTTGCTTCTTTTATTCCCAGAGCCGTAGGTCAGAGTATTCCTCTTCTGTATGGAAGTACAGGTGAAATCCTTACCGAAAAATCCGGTAACCTTAACCTCGGTACCGCAGGTATTATGTACGTCGGAGGTATATGCGGTGTAATCGGCGGCTTTATGTATGAGCAGGCTGCAGGCAATAATATGAATGCCTTCCTCGGCATTTTAATCCCAATGCTCTGCTGCCTTGTCGGTTCACTTCTCGTCGGACTGCTTTACTGCTTCCTTACTGTTACTTTAAGGGCAAATCAGAACGTAACCGGTCTTGCGCTTACCACTTTCGGTGTAGGCTTCGGTAACTTCTTCGGCGGTTCACTTATTAAGCTTTCCGGCGCTGATGTTCCTTCTATTGCCCTTACAAAGACCTCACAGATGTTCAAGACAACTCTTCCGTTTGCTCAGGACATGGGTGCTGTCGGACAGATTTTCTTCTCATACAGTTTCCTTGCATACCTCGCAATCATTATTGCAATCATTGCAGGAATGTTTCTTAAGAAGTCCCGCATCGGTCTTAACCTTCGAGCAGTAGGTGAAAACCCTGCCACCGCTGATGCAGCAGGTCTTAATGTTACCAGATATAAATACATCTCTACTTGTGTAGGTTCTATGATATCCGGTCTCGGCGGACTCTTCTATGTAATGGACTACGCTTGCGGCGTTTGGTCAAATGATGCTTTCGGCGATCGCGGTTGGCTCGCCATTGCGCTCGTTATATTCACCATCTGGCGTCCTACAGTCAGCATCTTTGCTTCTATCCTCTTCGGTGGTCTCTACATTCTGTATATCTTCATTCCTACAGGCACTGATTTCGCCATTAAGGAGCTCTACAAGATGCTTCCTTATCTGATGACTATTCTCGTACTGATTATCACTTCCGTCAGGAACAGGCGCGAGAATCAACCTCCTGCAAGTCTTGGACTACCTTACTTCAGAGAAGACAGATAAACTACTATCAATATAAAAACCGAGGTGGATTTACACCTCGGTTTTATTATGTACTGATTATTATTATATTACTGATTTAAATACTTCATAAGCTCACGTCCGTGATTCTTCAGCCACTTGTGAGCGGTGCGGTATTCCGGCATTACCCTAAGGACTTCATCATAAAATTTTTTAGAATGATTCATTACTTTCAAATGGCAAAGTTCATGCACCACTACGCTGTCTATAACTTCCGGCGGAGCAAGCATAAGCAGGCAGTTAAAGTTCAGATTGCCCGCGGCAGAGCAGCTCCCCCAGCGCGAACGCTGATGGCGTATGGTAATTCTGCCGTACTTCACCCCGACAATCGGTGCAAAGTAAGCCGCCCTTTCGGGAATATATTTTTTTGCTTTTTTTGTTAGTTCAAAAAGTTCAGGATTTTCTTTTTTTGTCATATAAACTATAAATAAGACTCCTCACATATGAGGAGTCTCAGTCTTTAACCATCAACACTGTAGTTAGGAGCTTCCTTGGTAATCTGTACATCGTGAGGATGGCTTTCTTTAAGAGATGCTGCAGAAATCTTGATAAATCTGCCTTCGCTCTTAAGCGTTTCGATATCAGGACATCCGCAATAGCCCATACCGCTTCGGAGTCCGCCGATAAGCTGGAATATTGTATCCTCGACAGTGCCCTTATATGCCACACGGCCCTCAACGCCTTCGGGAACCAGCTTCTTTGCGTCTGTCTGGAAATAACGGTCCTTGGAGCCGTTTTCCATAGCGCCTATTGATCCCATGCCACGGTATACTTTGTATTTACGGCCTTGGTACAGTTCAAATGATCCCGGACTTTCATCACAGCCGGCAAACATTGAACCCATCATGCAGACATTTGCTCCGGCAGCGATTGACTTTGTAATATCTCCTGAATACTTAATACCGCCATCTGCAATAATCGGTATGCCGTATTCTTTTGCTACTTCATAAGAATCCATAATTGCGGTAATCTGCGGTACGCCGATGCCGGCAACAACACGGGTTGTACAAATAGAACCGGGTCCAATGCCTACCTTAACCGCATCAACTCCTGCATCAATAAGAGCCTTAGTGGCCTCGCCTGTTGCTACATTTCCGGCAATTATCTGAAGCTCGGGATAATAGGATTTTATATTGGTGACTGCATCAAGAATATTCTTTGAATGTCCGTGGGCGGAATCTATTACAATTACATCCGCCTGCGCATCAACAAGTGCTTGAACACGATCCATAATATTCTTGGTAATGCCTACTGCAGCACCAACGAGCAGACGTCCCTGCGCATCCTTCGCGGAATTAGGATACTTTATCTGCTTTTCTATATCCTTGATTGTGATAAGACCTTTTAAGTTTCCTTCGTCATCAACGATGGGGAGTTTCTCTTTTCTTGCCTTGCCGAGGATTTGTTTTGCCTCTTCCAGAGTAACTCCTTCCCGTGCGGTAACAAGGCCTTCTGAGGTCATGCATTCAGATATCTTCTTAGTAAAATCCTCCTGGAACAGAAGGTCGCGGTTGGTAATAATGCCCACCAGCTTACGTCCCTTTGTAATCGGAACACCGGAGATGCGATATTTGCCCATGAGTTCATTTGCATCTGCAAGAGTGTTGTCGGGGCCCAATGAAAACGGATCGGTAATAACGCCGTTCTCAGAACGCTTAACCATGTCAACCTCTTCAGCTTGAGCCTCAATAGACATATTCTTATGAATGATGCCTATGCCTCCCTGACGAGCCATTGCAATAGCCATACGATGCTCTGTAACCGTATCCATGCCGGCACTCATCATAGGAATATTCAAATGAACAGACTTGGTAAGGTAAGTGCTTACATCCACCATATTAGGTGTTACTTCCGAATATGACGGACACAGGAGTACATCATCAAATGTAATTCCTTCACCGATTATTTTGCCCACGACAGTCTCCTTTCAAAAAAGGTATTTTTGCTATTTTATCATTTGATGAATATTTGTCAATACAATTATGAATCAAAATCGGGAGTTTTGGGATCCCACGGAATATTTAAGACTTTTGACTTGCTCTCCCATTTGTCCAGTCGGAAATCAAGGAGTTTTTGAATGGCGGAAAGTGCCTCTTCATATGTAGGGGCACCATGACAGAACTTTGCCGGCTCAGAGCGCCAGTAAAGGTCATCATTATATAGGTTTTCATAGACCTGGTCGAGATTGATAATGTATATCATCTGTGAGGGGTCAATGCGGAACGGACGATGAACTAAGCGAATGTACAAATCTCCTACAGGCGGTGCCGAGAATTCTTCGGTTATGCCATGCCCCGTCAATGCAGCAAGCGCATCTTCAAAGGCTTCTTTTGTAAGCAGTTCTTCCGGCTTGATATTTTCCAATAACACCTGTGACATATCATTCTCCTTTGTTTGTTCCATTATACCGCATATGTATTAAAAGTGCTAATAATATATTGATAAAAGCGTTTTTTAGGGGTAAGATTATTTCATAAGCAGGAGGCTATTTATGATTACCGAAACAAGACCTTTTGTCCCTTGGGACCTGATGAACGATTTCATGATAGATGCATTTAAAGGCTACGGCGTACCCGAAAAAGATGCTGCTATATGCGCTGACGTTCTTCTTGAAAGCGACAGGCGCGGCATAGAAAGTCACGGTTGCAACAGATTTAAGCCGATATATATCGATCGCATTAAAAAAGGCACTCTAAAGCCTGTGACTGAAATAGAAGTATTGAAAGAAACTCCTACAACGCTTGTACTTGATGCGCACGATGGTATGGGTATGGTTGCTTCTTATGAGATGATGACAAAGCTTATAGAGAAGGCCGGAAAATATGGCATGGCCGGCGGCGCTATCCGTAATTCGACTCATTACGGAATCGCAGGTTATTGGGCTACTATGGCGAGTAAGGCCGGTATGATAGGAATCACAGGTACGAATGCGCGCCCTTCTATCGCTCCGACTTTCGGTGTTGAAAATATGATGGGAACCAACCCTCTCACTGTTGCAATTCCTACCGATGAGCCTTTCCCTTTCTGCATCGATTGTGCGACATCAACCGTGCAACGCGGAAAAATTGAGTATTACGCCCGTGAAGGCAAGCCCACTCCAAAGGGTATGGTAATTGACCGTCAGGGCAACGACCTTACCGATTCAGAAGCTATACTACAAATGCTCGTAGACGGTGAAGCCGCTCTTTGTCCCTTAGGTGGTTCAGGGGATGAGCTCTGCGGATATAAGGGCTACGGATATGCCGCTACAGTTGAGATGCTCTCTGCTGCTCTCGCCGGCGGCAAATTCATGAAGGCCCTCACAGGCGTAGCAGAGGACGGAAGTCCTCGCATGTATCAGCTCGGACATTTCTTCTTCGTTGTTAATCCTGAGTTCTTTATGGGCGAGGATGTATGCAGAAAAACCGCAGGTGATATAAGTCGTGCGCTTCGTGCTTCCGCCAAAAATCCGAATCATGACCGCATCTATACTGCAGGTGAAAAGGAATGGGACTGCTGGCAGTTCAGAAAAGACAAGGGCGTTCCGGTTGGCGAAGCCGTTCAGAAAGAAATCATCGCTATCCGTGATGAGCTCAGCCTTCCTTATACATTCCCTTTTGAAAAATAATATTTACCGCACAATAAAGCCACCCGTCAGGGTGGCTTTTGTAGTTTTCCGGGCTTATTCGGCAGTTTCCTTCTTCTGTGTAAGAAGAGAAACTATCACGTAGGCAATACAGGAAAGAAGAATCGGGAGGACTTCAGGAAGCGGATATGAAATTCCGAAGAAGCCCAGAACTACAAGAATTACTCCTACTATTGAAGAAGCAACCGCGCCGGCCGTATTTCCTTTTTTCCAGATAACGCCAAGGACAAAAGGAGCAAAACAGCAGGCTGCTATAAATGAGTACATTGCATTGAAGATATCCAAAATACTGGACGAGTTCAAAGCAAATATGGTAGAAACAGCTACAAATACAACGTTTAATACAAGCGTTATTGTCTTAAGCCTTTTCTCTGAAGGATTACGCTTCATAACGCCCTGATATATATCTTTCGTCAAAACCGTTGACATGCAGAGCACGCAAGCATCTATAGTTGACATTACTGCTGCGAGTACAGCGGCAATTACAATAGCCGCTATGATAACAGGCATCTCATTTAATATAACTTTGAAAAATACTTCATTTCCGGTCGTTCCATACTTGAATGCACCGTAGCTGCCGATAAATGCAGGCATTAGCGCAAGCGGTATCATAATAAAGAAAGATATAATGTGCGCCCACTTTGATGTTTTAGGGCTATTTGCAGAGGCAACTCTCTGCCACATGGTTTCATCAACGGGAACTTCAAGAAGTATCGGAAGCATCATTGCAAGAAAGCCTGCAAGCGGAAGACCTGAAAAATCAAGTGATGAGGCCGCCAAAGTACCTGCTGATATAGCCGTCTGCATCTCTCCGACTGCTCCGTTACCAAGAAGAACTATCGTCATTCCGACAAGACCGAGTCCGATGATAACTGTCTGGATAACAGAAGTGGCAAATGCTCCCCAGATACCGGACAGCTGTGAATAAATTAATACTACAACCGCAATAGCTATAGCGCCGACTGCTCCCGGAAGGCCGACTGCCTCGAACAATGCCTTACCTGCCATAATCTGTCCTGCAACAAGTCCGACCTCGGCGCATGCCGTGCTGATATCAAAGATAAGTCCCGGAACCGGATTTTTATAACGGTCAAGCGTGTACTGTGCGAGTGATATGTATCCGCTCTTCCAGATCCATTTGCCCACAACAAATGCTACTACAAGTGCCGTTACTGCGCATGCAATGCCATATGCTGCGCCGGCCATACCGGAAGAAGCTCCTTCCGCCGCACCGCCTACTACAAAGCCGTTACCTATCTGTCCGCCGACTGTACCTCCGATTAAGAGGAGCACACCGCCCTTCTTACCCATGTTCAGATAGCTGTCAAAATTAACGACCTTTTTCCGGCCAAGAACACCGATTGCTACCATTATCAGAAAATAAATGGCAACCACAATAATAATAGTTGATAACATAACTTCTCTCCTTTACTGTTAACGGGACGGCTCAAAAGCCATGTCCCAGAAATTCCATTCATGCTCTGTACCGCGTAAAAATATTTCCTTCAGCTTTTCTTTTTCAGCTTCGGTAACATCTGCGGTTACTCTGTTACACAATGTGATGTGTCTGTCATAACAAGCTTTGTAATCTTCGCCGGAATAATGATCGATCCAGGATTTATAATAATTATTCTGATAACTGCCGGCGGCAATTGCGCGTTTTTTACATTCGCTTGCTATATAATAATAACTTAACGAGCAAGGCATCAGACCGATAACTCCATATGCCAGAGGTTCATTTTCCGAAACTGAAAGCATATAGTCTATATATGCCTTGCTCTTGGGATGGATAGGCTGAGAAAGTGCCCTCTCTTCGGTATACCCAAGTTCGTTCAAATACACTATATGCATTATATCTTCACTTGAAGTGATAACGTCCATATCTTTATAGAGTAAACGCATCGTGATAGTATCATCTGTTTTTAATATGCCCCATGCATAAACCTTCCCGTAGTATTTAAGGTATATAGCGTCCTGAATCAGATATGCCGCAAATTTGTTCTTATCAAGTGTCCCGTCTGTCATGCCTTTTACAAACGGATGGTCAAGCATTTCATCCCACCTTGGCCGGCCAAGCTCGATAAGTTCATCTGAAAACTCTTTCATGTTTCGCTCTCCTCGCTTTAGTGTGGTAAAGCGTTACCACGCTACCACGCTAAAAACATGCGAGTAGTTTAGCACATCATAATATTAATTGCAACTATATTTTAAATATTTTTTTGCACAATAAAACCACCCGTTACAAAACGGATGGTTTTGGAAAAAATGGAAATAAAAAAAGCGCGAGACGGGGATCGAACCCGCGGCCCCCACCTTGGCAAGGTGGTGCTCCACCGCTGAGCCACTCGCGCATAGCCTTTTTCAAGGCGCAAAAAAGATAATACTACATTCGAGCGGATTTGTCAAACCCTTTTTATTGTAAATAGCAATTATTTCTTTTTAATATGGTCAACTGCACATTTCCCCACACTTGCGCTGAGGACTATGAGCGCAAGCGCATTAGGTATAACCATAATGTTGTTGAACATATCTGTAAGCTCCCACACTAAATCATTGCTGAGAATCGATCCGAGGAAAATGAATCCGACCGCAAGAATCGAATATACTATTGTGGCTTTTTTGCCGAATAGATATTGAACATTTATTTTGCCGAACAGATTCCAGCCGAGTATAGTTGAAAACGCAAAGAATAAAAGACAAATAGCTACGAATATACTGCCGAACGTTTCGCCGAACACGCTGCCGAATGCCTGCTGTGCCAGCGTTGCTTTAGAAAAGCCCTCTGCCGCGCCAACCTCGCTTAAAGGTCCGTTTCCTGCGTATAAGGTGGAAATAACTACAAGCGCAGTCATTGTGAGAACAATAAATGTATCTACAAATACGCCAATCATAGCCGTAATACCCTGTGTGTGCGGATCGGATACATTTGCCTGTGCATGAGCGTGCGGTGTTGAACCCATACCGGCTTCATTTGAGAAAAGGCCTCTTTTTGCGCCCTGGCTGATAGCGGTTTTTATTGCGTATCCAACGCTGCCTCCGATTATAGCAGACGGTTCAAATGCATATTTAAAAATCATGCCGAAGGTCTCCGGGATATACTGAATTCTTGCCACTATTACCGCCAGTCCGCCGATAATATAAAGTACAGCCATGACAGGTACTATCTTCTCCGTGACTGAAGCAAGTCTCTTAATACCGCCGACAAATATAAATACGGCAATTTCAGCAATAATAATGCCCACTATCCAGCTGGGGACTCCGAATGCCTCTTCACAAGTAGAGCCTATAGAATTTGACTGAACCATGCAGCCAAAGAACCCCAGTGCAAGAATTATTGCAACTGCGAAGAATCCTGCAAGAAATTTGCCGAATTTGCCTTTAAAAGCCTCACGTATGTAATACACCGGACCGCCCAGAACCGTCCCGTCTTCATTGACAATCTTTGTCTTCTGCGCCATAACTGCTTCGGCGTAAATAGTAGCCATGCCGAGAAAAGCAATTATCCACATCCAAAAGATTGCACCCGGGCCGCCGATTAAGATAGCTCCCGAAGCGCCTACGATATTGCCTGTGCCGACTTGCGCAGCCACAGCAGTCGCAAGCGCCTGAAATGAACTCATACCGCTCTTATGCTTCTTGCCGAAAAATTTGATGTTGCCGAATACCTGCTTCCAGCCTTCCTTAAAGCAACGAATCTGAACGAATCTTGTCTTGATCGTGAACAGGAGTCCCATTCCTATAAGAAGTATAATAAGAATATAATCCGAAAGATACGAATTGATTTTCTGAACTATCGGTAATAAAACCTCTTCTAATGCCTGCATAATACGTCCTCCTTAAAAAAATAAGAGCTTCATACGAAGCTCTGAAGAATAAGTGCAGGCACTACGCCTGCTCTGTCCTTTTGCCTGAGAGATTCAGCGGCTGACCGCCTTGCACCTTCGGCACCCGACTAAACGGGATTCTCCAGAGATTCCTCCGTTACCAGTTTCCGTAAGATTCTGATAACTTCTTGGGAAAACTATTTAGTTTTCATAGATATGATAATAGCAGGGCGTAATAATGTCAAGCGGCATGTATACGCGGCGGGGTAAATGTGTTAATATATTTTCAGAAACAATCAAAGGAGTACAGCATGGAACTGAAGTTTGGATGCGGAAAAGGTGAACAAGCAGTAAATGTCCCTGAGCAAAATATAATCGATATTCTTACTGCAAATGAAATGTCGCATGAGCATCGCGGTGTTGACGCCGTAAACTATGCTCTTGCGCACCCTATAGGCGCACCTCTTCTTCGTGATGACATCAGCCCCGGACAGAAAATCGCAATCATTGCAAGTGATATTTCGCGTCCCGTTCCTTCATGGGAAATACTTCCTTCTATTGTTGATGAGCTGATTGCTGCCGGATGCTCTCCCTCTGACATTACAGTAGTATTTGCCATCGGATCTCACAGGCACCACACCGATGAAGAGCGCAGGCATCTTGCCGGCGATTATGTATATAATCTTGTGAAATGCGTTGACTCCGATCCGAATGATTGTATTCATATGGGAACAACTGCTATGGGCACCCCGGTTGATATAACACGCGTCGTTGCAGAAGTAGATTACCGCATATGCACCGGCAATATTGAATTTCATTATTTTGCCGGATATTCAGGCGGCGGCAAAGCCATCATGCCCGGTGTATCGACTCCCGATGCAATTCAAAAGAACCATCGAAAAATGATTCTTAACGAGGCTTGTGCCGGTGCGCTTGAAACAAATCCCATACGCATGGATATCGAAGAAGCCGCCGACATATGCGGGGTTAATTATATTGTTAATGCTGTTCTAGATGAGCACAAGCATATTGTATATGCCGTAGCCGGTGACGTAAAGGAAGCTCATCGGGCAGGATGCAGGTATCTTGATAAGATGTATAGAAAATACATACCAGAGCGTGCCGATATTGTCCTTGTATCGCAGGGCGGAGCACCAAAGGACGCTAATCTATATCAAGTACAGAAAGCTCTTGATAATGCAAAGCACGCCGTAAAAAAAGGCGGTACAATAATTCTTATCGGTGCGTGTAATGAAGGTCTCGGAAGTGCTAAGTTTGAGGAATGGCTTACCACTGCGCCAAGTGCAGAGTCAATGATAGACAGAATAAAAGCGGATTTTCAGCTCGGCGGACACAAAGCGGCAGCTATAGCCATGGTTCTTCAGAATGCCGAAATAGATTTAGTATCGGAAATGAATCCTGATTTCGTGCGAAGCATATTCCTTACTCCAAAAGGAAGTGCGCAACAAGCTTTTGATGATGCGTTTGCCAAATACGGTCCGGATGCAAAAATCATTGCAATGCCTTTTGGCGGCGCCACTCTTCCGTCAGCTGACAAATAATTCGGCAAATAAAAAAAGACTGCCGTAGCAGTCTTTTTTTATTATGTGATTTATCTCTTTAAGAAATCAGGAATATTGATTGTGCGCTCATTGCGAGGCTGAGGTTGTATGGGCTGTACAGGTGTATAAGCCGGAGCTGCCTGCTGTGCGGGCTGAGGCTGAGCTGCCTGCTGAGTAGGTGTTGCATTAAAAGAGCTGCGTCCGTTCATAGCGGAAAATGCAATACCTGCAGACTGCTTAGGCTGTGCATATGTCGGCATTGTGAAGCCCGGACGAGGCTGCTCAAGACCTGTTGCAATAACAGTGATGGTTGCTTCATCCTGAACTGTTTCATCATACATAGCACCGAAGATAATATTTGCGTTGTCGCCTGCAAGCTCCTGTACAAAGCTTGCTGCTTCATTTGCTTCCATAAGTCCGATATCACCGGAGATATTGATAATAACATGTGAAGCGCCCTGGATAGTTGTCTCAAGAAGAGGACTGGATACTGCAAGTTTAACAGCTTCGATTGCCTTGTCATCTCCACGTGCGCGGCCGATTCCGATATGTGCAATGCCCTTATCCTGCATAACGGTCTGTACATCTGCAAAGTCCAGATTGATAAGTGCAGGCACGTTAATCAGATCGGTGATGCCCTGTACTGCCTGCTGAAGTACTTCGTCTGCGCGGCGGAGTGCTTCGGGCATTGTAGTCCTGCGATCAACGATTTCAAGAAGTCTATCATTAGGGATTACGATGAGCGAGTCAACGTTCTCTCTGAGTTTCTCAATTCCGTCTATAGCATTCTGCATACGAACCTTTGCTTCGAAGCGGAAAGGTTTGGTTACTACGCCTACAGTAAGGATGCCCTGCTCTTTTGCGAGTTTTGCTATAACAGGTGCTGCGCCGGTTCCTGTGCCGCCGCCCATGCCGCATGTTACAAATACCATATCGGCGCCCTTGATAGCGTTAAGGATATCTTCCTGGCTCTCTTCTGCTGCTTTTTCGCCTACCTCAGGCTGTGCTCCTGCGCCAAGTCCTTTAGTTATCTTCTCACCTATCTGAATGGTAGTAGGTGCCTTGCACATCTGAAGTGCCTGGCGGTCAGTATTTATGCCTATAAACTCTACTCCTGCTATATTGCTGTCCACCATACGGTTTACTGCATTATTTCCTGCGCCGCCTACTCCGATTACTAATATCTTGGCTGCGCTCTCAGAACCATTTACTCTAATTTCAAGCAATGTATTATCCTCCTAACCAGTTTTAGTGTCATTAAGTCGTATAGTATATAATATGTGATTTTGCAAAATTGGTCAACTATATTTTTTAATCAAATAAATATACGTGATTTGCGTCCTGCGGGTCATAGCCTTCAAGGTGCAGCGTACCTGTGCGACCGGCAAGTGACGGCAGTATTCTGGCCATCTCTTCAAGCTTTCCTTCGAGATTGTACCCGATACCCAGTCTCACTGTAATAGTGCCTATAGTGCAATAGATATTCTCTGAATTATCAAAAAATATACGGGATGTCTGTTCTATTAATGTAACATCTCCGGCGCCCATATTTACTTTTGTAGATGATATGAATTGAGATATTTCGGTAAGTTCATTTAATATGGATTTACTCTCAATGGGAAGTTCCGCCCCCAATGCGACTGTCTGCAATGTTACGCCGCTTACAAGCGGTACGCCGGGATATACTTCCTGCGATATTTCAGTTACGATTCCTTTTCGGTTAAAATAAATATTGCTTCCGTACGCACTTACATAACCTTTTATGTCTTTTGGTATAGCGTGAATGTGTGCATCTTTAAGTCCTGTCATCGTTATTTCAAAGTGATCGATAAAAGGGAGTGTTGCTTCGGTTCCTATCTTGGATCTGACATATGTCATAAAAGCAGTTCTGGAAAATTCATCCGAAAATACTGCCACTTCTATTTCCTCCGGATAATAATATGAACTGCCCGATACTGTTACATTTTCTACGGGTATCAGCATTAAGACGCCGGCAAGAATTGCGACGCCTAAAATCAATGCTATAGGTACTATAATGAAAACTTTCTTCATACTTCAACCCGTATTTTTCTGGCAACGGAAAATACCAATCCGAATTCCGCAAGTGTAAATATAGCTGAGCTGCCTCCGTAACTTACAAGCGGAAGTGATACGCCTGTATTCGGAATCATATTTGTAACTACCGCAATATTCAGGATTACTTGAAGCGATATATGGGCTATGACACCTACTACCAACAAGAACCCGAATCTGTCAGGCGCGTTCTGTGCGATTCTGACCATACGATATATAAGGAATACATACATTAAGATTAAGCATACAGCGCCGAAAATCCCGAGTTCCTCGCAAATGATTGAAAATATCATATCATTCTGCGCTTCCGGCACGAATCCGAGTTTCTGAGTACTTGCGCCGAGGCCTTTTCCGAAGATGCCGCCGGAACCTATTGCATATAAGCCCTGAAGCACCTGCCAACCGCCTTCCTGTGAATAGGCTGTAGGATCTTTCCATACAAGAATTCTGGACAGCTGGTATTTTTTCAGAATACCGGCATCAACTAACACCTCACCCGTAAAATATGCGATAAGAACCAGTGCAACGGCTGCAGCTATAAAAAGCAAAAATCTCTGTTTTTTGGTACTGCTGACAAAAAGCATAACAAATGCTATTCCGAGAATAATAAGGCCTGAGCTGAGGTTATTATCTATAACAAACAATGTCGGCACTGCTATAATTCCGAAGAGAACTGCAGTCTTTTTCCACTCGTCTATAGAATACTTTGCTTTAGCTAATATAGCAGCGATTACAATAATCAGTGCTATCTTTACCAACTCTGCAGGCTGAAACAGGCTGTGTCCACCGATTCCGAACCATCTCTTACGTCCATTGAATTCTATTCCGAATGAGGTGAAATTAACAAGGAACATAACAACCACGGATGCACCCCATGCAAGGAAAACTATTACTTTATTTGCAAATATATGATAATTGAAAATAACAACCGCCAATGCTGCTACTATTCCGAGTCCGTTCATCATGAGCTGTCTGCGGAAATAATATATCGAATCATCCAGCTTAATCTGCGCAGTATAATAGCTTGTACTGTAAATCATAAGCAGTCCAAACGCCATCAGGAAAAAGATTACAAGTATTAAACTGTAATCTATGTAAGGTTTTGTTTTTACCTGATGTGCAGATTCTTCAGTATTCAGTTCTGTAATCCGAGCCTCGGCAGTTTCCTGCTCCGGTTCAGGACTTGTGCGAACTCCGTGAAAAACCTGCTCGCCTTCCTGCTCGTTTCGCATTATTTCTTATGCTCCATTACTATCTGTTTAAACAGTCTTCCTCGCACCTCAAAACTCGGGAACATATCCCAGCTTGCACATGCGGGAGAAAGCAGAACCGCATCGCCGGGGCGCGCAAGTTCAATACATTTTTCAACTGCTTCTTCAAATGTTTCTGTATAAACTATATTTTTGATTCCGTATTTCTCGGCAGTTGCACCGATTTTCTTAGCCGTAGCGCCAAGAAGAACAATGTGGGTTACTTTTCCTACGCACGCCTTGATCCATTCATCAAATTCGCCGCCTTTATCATAGCCGCCGCCGATAAGTACTGTAGGGCGTACCATCGCTTTAATTGCCTGAATCGCTGCATCAGGATTGGTCCCCTTCGAGTCGTTATAGTACTTTACATCGTTTATATCTGTAACATATTCAATGCGATGCTCGACTGCCTTGAATATTCTTACTGTTTCGCGAATTGATTCTATTGAAATACCCGCAGCTAGTCCCATAAGCGCTGCTGCCATTACGTTCTCATAGTTATGCTTGCCAAGCAAGGTCATATCGTGAATAGTGCAGAGTTTCTGCTCAGTTCCATCTAAGCGAATTATAATATCTTCGCCGCGCAGAAACGCCCCTTCCGGAAGTTCACTTTCACTACTGAAAAACAGAACATGGGGAATCATATCTTCTGCCATCTTACGGAGACGTTCGTCTTCATAATTTAGAACTACGATATCACTTGCTGTCTGGTTCTTTGTAATAAGTCTCTTCGCAGCAGCATAGTTATCCATGGTTTTGTGACGGTTGAGATGGTCGGGAGTAATATTAAGTATCGCGCTGATATTCGGATGAAAATCTACTATGGTTTCAAGCTGAAAGCTGCTGATTTCAGCTACGGATATGCTGTCATCTTTCATCTTAAGAGCTTCGCTTGTATATGCATTTCCGATATTACCTACCACAAATGTATCAAGACCGAAGTCTGAACAAATCTGACCTGTAAGTGCTGTTGTAGTCGTTTTCCCATTAGTTCCGGTGATTGCTATGATACGGCCTTTTCCTGCACGATAAGCGGCTTCAACTTCACTTATGATTGGGATGCCGGCATCTCTTATTGTACAGATATCCTGATTATCAAGATTTATGCCGGGGCTGATTACACATTCAGTCACACCACAAAGTGCTTCAGAGGAAAGCTGTCCGAGTATTATCTCAAGGTTTTCTCTCCCTAATACACTATATAATTCTTCTGCATCTTTCTTTTCATTTCCGTCAAAGAGTATTACTTCACAGCCTTGATCAAGCAACAGCTTTGCTGCATTTTTTCCACTTACGCCCGCACCTGCTACAATTACTTTTTTCATATGAAACTCCTTTTTACACTCCCAACAGTCCGATAAGGCTGAGTAAGATTGTTACTATTGTAAACACAGTTACTATGCGAGTTTCTGACCAACCGCCTTTTTCAAAATGATGATGAATAGGCGCCATGCGGAAGAAACGCTTTCCGTGTGTCTTTTTAAAATATGCAACCTGGATAACGGAGGACAGTATTTCCGCCAGGTAAACAAAGCCAACTATAAGAATGAGGAGCGGTGAACCGAGCATAATAAATGTAGCAGCTACAAATCCGCCGAGGGCAAGGGAGCCTGTATCTCCCATAAATACTTTAGCCGGGTATGCATTGAAAATCAGATAGCCGAGTAAACCGCCTAAAGCAGCGGCAGTAACCGGCATGATTTCTCCGGCTGCCAGAATTAACTCGGCAACAATCAGAAATGCCGTAACTACCGAAGTAACTGATGCGCAAAGACCATCTACTCCGTCAGTAAAATTAACTGCATTTGTGGTGCCTAATACCACAATAAAAATAAATATCGGATAGAACCATCCGAGGTCTACCGTATCGTACATAAACGGAATGTAAATTGAAGTTTTCATATATGAGAAACTCATCATATATACGCATAGACCTATAACTACTATTGTTTGAAACAGAAGCTTCTGCCAGGGAAGAAGTCCCTTGGTGTTGTGCTTTGCAACCTTCAGAAAATCATCAGCAAATCCGATAGCTCCCATTGCAAGCGTTACAAGCATTATCACCCAACATTCAGGAAAAGAAAAACCGAATATTAAGGTTACAACAAACATAGCAAGGATAAAGCACAACCCTCCCATAGTAGGCGTACCTTGTTTTTTAAGATGTGTTTGAGGACCATCATCTCTTACTTCCTGTCCTAATTTCAATTTGCCGAGCAGGCGAATCATCGCAGGGCATATGCCTGCACTTATTGCAAATGCTATTACTATTGCTATTATTATTTCCATTATTCTGCTCCTTCTCCCTGAACACTTAAGTAGGGAATTATTGCTTTCATAATCTTCTGTTCTATAGATATTGCGAGTTTAGCACTGGGTGTACCGTTTTCATCAGTTGAATCTGATGATGGGTTATCAACTATTACATAAATCAGAATCTCCGGATCATCCATCGGTGTAGCTGCAACGAAGGAAACCAGGTATTTTTTATCGCTTCTGGGATGTTTTTCTGCTGTACCCGTCTTTCCTCCTACTGAGAATCCAATCAGCTTTGCTGTCTTTCCCGTACCGGTTTCAACGGTTCTGTAAAGTGCCTGCTTTAAAAATTCACTCGTTTCAGTGCTTATTGTTTTGCGAACAAGTATCGGATCAATTGTTTTTATTACTTCACCGCTGCTGTTAAGTATCTGCTTCACCAAATGCGGCTGATAATAGTTTCCGCCGTTAATGCAGGATGCAAATGCTGCAGCAAGCTGCACCATATTCACATTGTAGTTCTGTCCGAAAGCATTTGTTGCAAGGTCAACCTCCTGCATGTTTTCCGCAT
>JAZRXC010000021.1:0-12854 GCA_045600025.1 Lachnospiraceae bacterium | reverse complement strand
GGAGAAGACCGAACCCAAAGCGGAATTCTTCTCATAGAAAACAAGGAATTCGCCAAATTCGACATAGTCCGAGGTACAGCTGATTTCGACAGAACCTGCGTTAATGTCATTGATACGCACGATACCATCTTCGGCAAGCGTTTTTCCTTGATCCACGATTGTTCCAACATTGCTATTTAAGAATACTATGTTGTTTTCAAAGTGAACAGGTTTGCCCTCAATACGGGTGATGGTATATCCTTCGGGTGCCGTGATCGTGATATCGGTAGCCCAACCGTATATATGTCCTCTCGCGGGAACAGCAGTATCCGTCAGCAAAAACCCTTTCAATTCGCTTGTAGCACTGCCGGAGCCTGCGGTGTATGTGTCTCTATCGAATGTAAACACATCATAGGTTTCGCCGTCACGGGTGTATTCGGGCGAAACATCTTCGATCACCGGACGGTTTTCCGGGGTGTCCTCCGCAAAATATACGATAAACTCGTCAAAGAACATAGTATGCCGATTGTAGATGTCTTTCTGTGTCGTAAGGGAAACCGAATCAGAATATATATCACCTACTTTGATCCACACATCGATATCGCCTCTTGCCCTACCAAACAGATCAACATATGCCTCATCGACACTCTTTATTCCGTGATCCGTTATGAGATATTCAAAATCTTTTGCCCCATTATGTTGGTGAGCAGGCACATGGCCTTCTATAGCGGTGATAATATAGCCTTCCTCAGCTGTGATTGTCAGAGGGGAATCGTCTGTCGCTCTCCATCCGAATACGTCAGATGCATCTGCTGTAACAGTGAAATATCCTTTGTCACTTTGTACAGGCTGGTATTCATCGCGGCGTATAACATCGCAATATTCGTTATTATCCATAGCGTTCTGCGCATATTGGGATGCGCGCGGTCTTATAAACGGCTGAGGTTCTGTAGAACCAACAGAGTTTGTTACCGATTCACAATCATAATAATAATACTCTGTGTCACCACCGCTGAATGTACAGTAGTCAACAACAGCATCACCGCCGCCATAAACCCACATTCCAAGGCCTTCTTTACCTGTTTTAATATCAATTGCTTGGTTGCCGTCAAAGCTGCACCATGTGATCCTAACTTCACCATAGTCATTATTATCATAGATGGCGCCTCCGGCATAATATGAAATATTGTGCTCAAATGTGCAATGATCAATCACTGCATCGTCATTAGCATAAATGGCACTGCCTTCGTCAGAATTCCAGTTATTGGCAAAATATGCATTCTTAATGGTGGTAGAACTTCCATCTTCAAGATATATGGCCCCGCCACGTTTCGCTGCGCATTCTGTAAAATTGCCTCCATCTATGACACAGTCCTCACCTGTGACATAAATAACTCCGCCTTTTTCTAAGTTCGCTTTAAAGTTGTGCACGCTTAAATCATTAAGATTCAATCTTACATCATCTGAACTGATGGTAAATAATCTGGTGTTATTTTTATAATAGTCAGTTATTATGTACTCTCTGGCTTTAGATCTACCTCTTATATCAATAGTACATGGTCTGTTTATATCTATTTCATAAATTGAATAAATATTATTTTCCAAAATAATATTTACATCACTGCCGCCATTTTCGATTGCATATGCAACGTCATCCCAGGTTTCGCAGGTGAACTCTTTCGCTGCCGCCGGCATAGCGAACACTACAAGCATAAAGCAAAGCATCACTGCTGTGAGTAATAAATTAAGTAGTTTTTTCATAATAAAATCTCTCTTGTAATTCTGTAATACAACACCGAAAAGGTGGGGCGTCACTTCTATATAAAAAACCGGTGGTAGCAGTTTTTATACCGTTACCGCCGGTTCGGTTAAATATCTGCCAAACGTAATCAGCTTTATAATAAATGTTTTACTGCATCTGACACTGTACTGCAGTAATTGCAACTACTCCTACGATATCGTCTGCGGAGCAGCCGCGAGACAGGTCATTGACAGGAGCTGCAATGCCCTGAGTTACGGGGCCGTAAGCTTCTGCCTTGCCGAGACGCTGTACAAGCTTGTAGCCGATATTTCCTGCATCAAGGTTCGGGAAGATGAGGACATTTGCCTTACCTGCTACAGGGCTGCCGGGAGCCTTTGAAGCGCCTACCGAAGGAACGATAGCTGCATCGAGCTGAAGCTCGCCGTCACAGTTGAGCTCGGGGAACTGCTCATGGGCTGCTGCTACTGCTGCCGTTACTTTATCGATAAGGGCATGCTTAGCGCTGCCCTTGGTTGAATGGCTTAAGAAAGCTACTCTGGGATCATCGCCTACAAGTGCCTTGAAAGACTCAGCAGATGAATTTGCAATTGATGCAAGCTCATCAGATGTGGGATCCTGGCACAGGCCACAGTCAGAGAATACAAATGTACCGTTCTCACCGTATTCGCAGTTCGGAACTGACATTACGAAGAATGTTGATACAAGCTTCGTGCCGGGCTTGGTCTTAAGAACCTGAAGGCAAGGACGAAGGGTATTTGCAGTTGAATGGCAAGCGCCGGATACGAGTCCGTCCGCATCGCCCATCTTAACCATCATTACGCCATAATATGTATAATCAGTGCTGAGAATGTTCTTAGCTTCTTCGGGAGTCATGCCCTTTGCGCTACGCAGCTCAACAAGCTTATCAATGTAGCCCTGAGTGCGGGGATCGGTGTCGGGATCAACTACGGTAATACCTGTAAGATCATACTCAGCAAATGCTGCAAGGTCTTCTTTCTTGGCAATCATGATGATATCGGCAAAGCCTTCCTTCTTAATGGTCATTGCTGCATCATAAGTGCGCTTATCCATTGACTCGGGCAGAATAATTCTCTTCTTATCAGCAGCTGCTCTCTGCTTAATCTGTTCTATAAATCCCATAATATCTCCTTTCGCTTTCGCGTGATTTACTCCCTTAAGTTTACTCGCTGAAGGGCCTAAAAGCAAGCATTCTTTTGCCTCTACAGGCGATTACAGATACATCTGATAATATGACGCGTAGGTGCCGCCGGCAGCGAGAAGCTCCTCGTGAGTACCGCTTTCCGTTATGCCGTCTTCAGTCATAACCAGAATGCGTTCTGCGTTTTGAATGGTAGTAAGCCTGTGCGCAATGACAAGTGTTGTCCTTCCGTGCGCCAAAACTTCAAGCGAATCCTGAACCGCTCTCTCGCTTTCATTATCAAGTGCAGAGGTCGCCTCATCAAATATCAGTATCGGCGGGTTCTTTAAAAATACTCGCGCGATTGAAATACGTTGCTTCTGACCGCCGGACAGCTTTATGCCGTGTTGCCCGACATCTGTATCATACCCGTCCGGAAGCGACATAATAAAATCATGCGCATTGGCAAATCTTGCCGCGTCTTCTATCTCGCTTCTTGTTGCCCCGGGTTTTCCGTATGCGATGTTATCGGCTATGGTTCCGGCAAAGAGGTATATGTCCTGCTGAACTATTCCGATATGGCTTCGGAGGCTCTTTTGTGTTACGGTTCTGATATCGGTTCCGTCTATCAAAATGCTTCCTGAATTAATATCATAAAAGCGCGGAATGAGTGAGCACAGAGTTGTCTTGCCCGCTCCCGAAGGTCCGACCAGCGCGGTGTAAGATCCCGCCGGTATTGAAAGATTTATCTTGTGGAGTACTTCTTTATCTTTTGTCGAATAGCGGAATGAAACATCACGGAAATCTATCTTGCCGGTTACGTCCGTAAGATTAGTCGCATCCGGCGCGTCTTCAATGTCAGGCACTATATCTACTATTTCGCAGAAGCGTTCAAATCCGGTATATCCGTTCTGGAACTGTTCGGTAAAATCAGCGATTGTTCTGATCGGTGTTACAAAGACGTCAATATACAGTACAAATGTTATAAGATCACTGATTTCAAGCTTATCGCCGGCTATCAGCAAAGCTCCGACTACTATTACGCAGGCCTGCACAAGTGTAGAAAAAGCTCCGATTCCGGAATGGAATACTCCCATAAAGTGGTAGCTGTTTTTCTTCGCATCTTTAAAGCCCTGATTGCCGACATCGAATTTATTTTCTTCCATTTGCTCATTGGCAAATGATTTTACCACGCGTATGCCGGAAAGATTATCTTCAATGCGCGCATTAATCTCGGAAATCTTTTCACGGTTTTTTCTGTACGCTTTGCGCATCTTATCATTAAGGCTGATAGAGAACCAAATCAGAAAAGGTACAAGGATGAATGCCGCGAGCGACAGCCAGGGATTAATGCCGAGCAGTATAATAAGCGCGCCGGTTATCTTGAGAAATGCGAGAAGGATATTCTCGGGGCCGTGATGCATAAGCTCAGAGATATCAAAGAGGTCATTTGTTATGCGGCTCATGAGCTTGCCGACTTTTGCGTCATCATAAAATGAAAAAGAGAGTCCTTGCATCTTGGAAAAGATTTCTTTTCGCATGTCGGACTCAATAGACAGGCCCATGTAATGGCCCCAGTATGTTATAAGATATTTTGAGTAGGTTTCGATAGCTATCAGTCCGAGGAGGGCAATCGCAACCTTAATGATGCCGCTTACTATATCCTCCGAGCCTTGATATATCAATTCTGATGTGACGTACCTTACCACAAGCGGTATTACAAGTGCCGCTGCGCTGTTAATGACAACAAGCGCCATATCAGCCGCAAAGAGTTTCTTATAATTACCGTAATATCCGCATAGCCTTGCGAGGCTTACTTTTTGGTCGCCACCTTCTTTTGACAATTTATTTCTCCCTGTCTCTGTCTGCAAATGCACGTTCCATGTCGCGTGCGGCAGTTTTCTTTGCTTCGGTTTCTCGCTTGTCGTACAACTTCTTACCTTTGGCGAGACCTATTTCGACCTTGACAAGGCTGCCTTTGAAGTAGCACTTAAGCGGGACTATGGTATAGCCTTTTTGCTCAGCGGCTCCCATGAGGCGGTTAATCTCCGACTTGTGAAGAAGAAGCCTCCTTACTCTGAGCGGATCCTTGTTGAAAATATTTCCTTTTTCGTAAGGACTGATATGCATGCCTTCGATGAGAAGTTCTCCGTTTTTCGGATGAACGAAAGCCTCCTTTAAGCTGCATTTGCCGAGACGCAGTGACTTGACCTCCGTGCCGGCGAGTTCGATTCCCGCTTCGTAGGTCTCTTCTATAAAATAATCGTGATATGCTTTTTTATTTGCTGCTATCAGCTTTTCTGTATCTTTTCCCATTCTCTTAAAATAGTTAGAGCCCAAGGCATGCCCCGGGCTCTAAATAGTATCTCAAATATGCTTATGCTATAATATTAAGAAGAAGTGCCAGCACCATAAAGGCAATACCGAGAATCTTGGTAAGAGTCGAAAGTCTGCCTTCGGGTGTGCGTGCTCTGTTTTTGGACACGTATGATTCGCCGGCAGCACCTGCCATAGCGCCAAGTCCGCCTTCTTTACCTTCCTGCATAAGAACAACTACGCACAGCGCAATACTTATAAGAACCAGAAGTATGGTTAATATTATCTGTATAACTTCCATGTCATATCCTCCTGACAAATAGCCTTGTTATTGTATATTATGCGGTAATAAAATGCAAGTATTTTTTTGCCTGAAAAAGTGTGAGTTTTTTACATATTTTATCGTATAATGGTTGAACGAAGGAAGACAGCCTTGATAGGAGAAGCAAATTACAAAGCATATTGCAGGGGCGATGATGACGCTCTCGCAGGCATCATAAGCGAATACAAAGACGGACTGATTTTTTATCTCTACACATTTACCGGAAATATCAGAACCGCCGAGGAACTCGCCGAGGATACCTTCGTTAAGCTCGCCCTGAAAAAGCCGCATTACTCCGGCAAGGCTTCTTTCAAAACGTGGCTGTATACCATAGGAAGAAATATGGCTATTGATTTCCTGCGGAGAGCCCGCCCGGAGGAAACTCTTGATGAAGGCACGCAGGCGGCAGAGGTTCTATCCGCGGAGCAAATGTACTTAAAAGACGAGCAGCGGATTATACTGCATCAGGCGCTTTGCACTCTTTCCGCTGATTACGCACAGGCTATCTGGCTGGTATATTTTGAAGAGCTCTCAAACAAAGAGGCAGCCGCCATATCAGGAAAATCTCTTCATGCCTTTGAGATGCTGCTCTCCCGCGCCAAAAGAAAGCTTCGTTCAGAATTGGAAAAGAAAGGAATCACCTCCTATGAAAAGTTCTGATGAAATGACCCGCGACGTGCTTGCCCGCCGCGATAAGGCACTTGCAGATAGGCGCGCAAGGATAAAGCGCATAACAGGAATTGCCGCCGGGGCTACCGGTATCGCTGCCGCCTGCGCCGCAGTTATTATATTTGCGATTCCGAAAAACAATCCTGCGCCCGTAATTACACCAACGGGTACAGAGACCGAAAGCACATCCGCTGCGCATGCTGAGCTTATTTGGACCGGAGGTGATATCGGGTTTCCTTCATCAAAGTCGAGTTCTGAAGCTCTTTATGGACAGATGATCGGCGAACACCTATTCTGCGATATGTCAATAGTAGATGCCGTTGATGAATATAAAGGCACGGATAAAGAAATCGTTTTTGCGCTGGAATACACAACGCCTTCCGATAAATATGACCGTGCGTCTTACGATTTAGTTTACAATCAGGCTTATGAAAACCGCCATATTGTGCTCCAAGAGCTAACGAAAAAGTTCAAGGATTCCTTAAATATTTCATCCACAGAGGCAGAAATCCGTGCGATGTCAACAGCAGAATACGCCGAAGCAAATCAAAAGTTTTTTGAAACTGAAAAAGCCTTGCGTATCTCGTTATTTGATAGCTGCGTTTCTAACGGAGCCGAGCTGATCAAAACTCTCTCGGATTTCGGATTCAGCATAATTGCAGATTCTGCAAATCCTGATTATTACGACTATATGTCGGATTTGAGTTACATATGCATTTTTTCCGGTACTTCCGATGACATCTTGAGTTTTGGCGAAACATATGACGGTGAGAATCATTTTAGATTTAAGGAAGTAAGTGAATCTGCCTCTTCATACAGATCCATGCCTGATATTTATCCTCATATTCCGGAGGACTCTAAGCTGACAGAGGGCGTAAGCGCGGCATTTGAAGCTCAGCCGGGGCAGGCAATTACTGTTGTAGTCCACACCGGTTATATCGGAGAATACGTCGATGAACATGAATTGGCATATGCAGCACTCGGCATGACCGAAGAAGAATTCAATTCTGCCAAGAATCTTACCAACGAACAATTAGACCTATACTATGAAGTACTCAACGGAGACAAGAACTATTATCATGTATACTGCCGTAATGTAATAAATGAACTTCTTGCTCCTGAGGAAATAGTGGAACTGCGCGATTACATCTCGGAATGCACCGCTACTCTCACAAAAGAGCGCGCCGAGGAGCTCTCGCAGCATAAAGAAATCGCGTATATAGAACTTGAAAGAGAATTCAATTCACCGAATATCGGCATTATGAATCGTGTGGTTGAGTGATTTAATGACATTAAATGCCTGAATGTCCATAAATACCCCCTGAAAAATGTCAAATTATTAACGCACCTCAGCCATTACATTCACGCACCTCAAGTCATTACATTCACTTGCCTTAAGCCATTACATTCACTGCACCTCAAGTCATTTCATTCACTCGCCTCAAGTCATTACATTCACTCGCCTCAAGTCTTCACCTGCAAAATGCGACAAATATCCGATAATCAATTTTTATGTCGCCAGTTTTTTTCATTTGCCCCTATTCTTTAAACAAAATTGGCGACTTTTTCGGCGAAAATGTTTGATTTGTCGCAAATTCATGCGGAAAGTTCTCGCTTCTCTTCAAAAAAAGGCGACATTCCAGAAGATTTTCTCAAAAATGTCGCATCTTATCGTTTTTGGTGGGGGTGTATGGTTTTGTTGGGCAACGTTTTTAAGAGACTACCAAAAACTTGAAGTAAAAAAACAACAAAAGGGCTCGTCTTGAGCCCTTCAAATCTTGCCTGTATCAAGCAACATGCACATGAATGCAATGAGTGTTTTGCGAGTCGGCATGCCATCAAGATCGTACAACTCTTTACCGTAAAAATCACAAATAAAGTGATCTCTAACCTGTAATTTCACCGCACCATAAAAATCTCTTAAATATCTTCCGTCAAACTTGTATAGGCATTTGAAATTGAAGTCCTGAACAGTATCACCTTTTATGGTATAAATAACCCTATAAGAGAAGTCTGTTACTCTGTCATCTTTGATGTAGTAGAGAATCTTGTAATTGATATTCTTTATAGTGTCTTCATTCAGACGATATACAGGCAGACCTGCAAATCTTTTCGCCAATATTTCTCCCATGTCTGTACCTCTCAAAAACTTCCCATCTATATTTTCATATAATTATCGGGCATTCTTCAGCTTCAATTTCTTGCCTCTGATTTCATTTTATATTTTCTTTTGTCACCTTTTCAAGTGCTTTTTTTAACTGTTATCTGCAAAACACGACATTTATTGCGTTCTAAAAAAGCCAGGTGTCACAAAAAACGGCTTTTTACTAATAAAACCATGCAAAAATGTGACAAATCGTCACTTTACATTAATACCCCGATATTTGAAAATAAATATGGAGGTAACACTATGTTTAACACAATAAAAAAGCAATATGATCGCTTGTCAAGGGAAATAGCCCGCTCAGAGAAAATGATAAGCAAGCTTCCGAAAGGAAATATCATCGCCGAACAAAGGGGAAATAAGTTTCGCTACTATCTCAATACCAAAGAAAAACGCCGATGCCTGACTCGCGATGATGATATTTTAAAAGAACAGCTTGCGCTAAAGAATCTCCTGCGCGTGCAGATTGAAGATATGCTATCAGAAAAAATCGCCATCGAATACTATTTAAGGCATCATAAGCAGGAAAAGACTCCGGGGTATCTGCTCTCACATCCCGGCATCGCAGCTCTGCTGCAGTCGTATTTAGAAGGGTTAGACACTGACTTTAAGATATGGGCATCTTCCGGAGGAGGACATGATATGTATCCTGAGAATAAAATTTTCAAAGCAGAGAACGGTGAATATGTCCGCAGCAAGTCAGAACTAATTATAGTGTCACAACTCATAAGATATGAACTTTCATTTAGATATGAATCCGCTCTAATGCTCGGTTCTGTATGCGTCCACCCTGACTTTACCATCAAGCATCCTGTAACCGGAGAAACAATCATTTGGGAGCATCTCGGGTTGATTGACGATCCTGAATACGCTAGAATAGCCGCCGAAAAAATCAGAATGTACATTATGCACGGCTACTACCCCGGCATCAATCTCATCCTGACATGCGAAACCGCCGACAAACCATTTGATTCATTGGCGGCAGTGCGAGCGATTGAATTATACCTGAATTCTTAAGATTTCTTTGTCTGTGCAAAAAGACTATAGGTTTTTCATTATAGGCATATCGCATTTAAGGTCTCTCAAATACAAGTTCAAGGAATTAATCGCACTATCAATCCATATATTCTTGTTGCTTTGAATGACCAAATGCGACAAATTTGAAAAAACTTCTTCAAATGTCGCATCTATTCGGCTAAAACTCTATGATTTAAGCAAAAAAAGGCGACTATTTTAGCGAAAATGTTTGATTTGTCGCAAATTCATGCGGAAAGTTCACGCTTCTCTCAAAAAAATGCGACATGTCAGAGGATTTTCTCTTTTTTGTCGCATTTGTGTAGTTGAAATAGATATAAATATTATTACTTTTCACATTCTACGTCCGAAAGTTTAGTTCCAGTAGTGGATTTTCAGACAACGGATATCATTTTGTGCGGATTCTTATGGTTCCTGATTCAGACTGTCTTTTCTCTGTATGCCTTAGGTGTCATGCCTGTGTATTTCTTAAATACCCGATAGAAAGTAGTCATATTGTTAAAGCCTACTATCATACCGATGTCCTGAATCTGGACTTCCGAATTGGAAAGCAAGTTCCTTGCTTGATTTACCCTGTAGCTGTTTACATAATATACGAAGCTTTGACCTACCGTGCTGGTAAAAAGATGCGACAGATAGGAAGCATTAATATTAATTGCCTGGCTGACTTCATTTAACGACAGAGAAGTATCAGTGAAGTGCTCTTCTATATATTCGATAGCTGCTTTCACATAACTGTAATTAGCTGCGTGATAATATCGGAAGATACTTGACGCTTTATGGAATATAGTTTCTTCAGCATAATCATGCAGCTTTGCGACATCTGAATAATGCAAGATTGTACGGTAATCTTCTGCGACGCCGTCTTTCGAAATCAGCTCAAGCTGCCTCATCTTATCAGACAACTCGTATATAAAGAATGCATAGAGTACGGAAGCGTCATGCGGAGTCTGGAAATTCTGATAAATTCTGTCACAAAGATTGCGGCACTGCTGTGCGTAAACTTCTTCGGAATTATTCTCCAGCGTTTCACAATAGGTCCAAATCTGATAGACATAGCTCTCATGTCCCGATATCGTCGAAAGACCGGGCAGCTTTTGAGCCGCGCTGTAACGTCCGAATATAGTGTTCGCACAGGATTCCTCAAATGATAGTTTTGTATCCTGTATATTGTCACATACATTTCCTCTGTAGAATGACACCGGCAATTGAGTGCGCCTTGCCATTTCAGAAGTCCACGATTTAAAGCAATAATCGATTCGTTCAGGGTCGGAATGATTGTTGAAAGCCAGTACGGTAATTACACCCAAGGCGGGGCGATTGATTACGCACAATTTACGCATATATTCGGATGAATCATCAGGTATCGCCGATGCAATCAATGATTTCAGTTCATCGGCTTCATTATCCGTGTATGGATCAGTCGTGGCTATCACTACGAGAAAATGATCAAAGAATCCAAGCGATCCGGCTATTGTATCCAAACGTCCGACCAGTTCATCAAGCGGTGTATCTGAACCAAAAAGGAGCGCTTCAAAATACTTTTCGGCAGCTACTGTATACATAAACGGAAATAGGTTCTCAAGGGCGGATTTATTTTGAATTAAGTCCGCGTAAGTCGCCTTTAAATAATCGAACTCACTCTGTCTCTCACCAACTGCCATATTGTCCGCCTTCATATTTTTAGTGGTTTCTATCAGCTGGTTAATCGGTCGATACAGATTTATCGAAAGCAGTACGCAGGCGGCTATTCCTATTCCCAGTACAATCAATGTCAGTGCAGCCAATCTCAAAACTTCGCTTGACATATTTCCCGGCTCATCTATCTCATACAGATACTGCCAGCCGGTCTCAGGATCTGTATAATACAGGCCTATCCCGGTATGTTCTATGCTGTCAAGATGGTAGATTGTATCGGATTGATAGTCATCAACGTGAATGAATCTGTCATGGGAATCAGGACCATATAGTAAAACTCCATCACCATCATACACGGCAGTCAGCTCATCAACGATATTTTCAGAAAAAAGTGACGGTGAGATGCGCAGCAGCATAATCGCATTGGAAAAATGCAGATACCTGGAATACCCTTGAACCAGGTAGACGCGCCCGGCATAGCTGATTATGGCAGATTCATAGCTATCATTTAACGTTTTCTGGACAGGCTCTGAAAAATAGTAATCCCATACATCCTTCAATGCGCATGAATTCAAGGTGTTGATACTTTCATTGGAATCATAAACACTGCTTGTACGCTTTACATACAAGCTTATGTAATCAATCAGCGGATTCTGGTCTGCCGTATTTGACAGGACTCTGACTACCGCAAGATTTTCCGTATAGAGCAAAGGATCCGGAGAAATAACGCTTTGCATAACGTTGGAATTAAACAAGGTTATTCTGGCAAGCGCCTTTACGGATGACATACTGGAATTCACATTTTTAACCGCGTTGTTCAGATTGGATTCCTGCGCAGAGTAATACTGATCTAACAGGATGTCCGTTCTTCTTCTCTGGGCAAATATATAGAAGGCGAGAATTAACGTGAAAACTATAGCAATCAGGATAAACATTATTTTGAAAAAGAACGGCCGCTGCCCGATATAATTGCGGATCAGTGTAAGTCGCGAGTTTTTCCTGCTGTTCATCAAAACACCGCCTTTCAAAAAGAAATGATAAAAGAATCAACTGATATTTTTCTCTCTGAAGAAATCATATCACATTTTTTTGGATAGGTCACATAAAACAACTTACCATTATTTTGGAAAATTGAACTAAAAAAATGATAATAACCGCAAAAATTGCGTTGTTAAAAGACATATCCAATATCAGAAGCGCAAATCCTTCTCTAATTTGCCGAAATAATCGCAAAAGGAATGTTAATTTACTTTATTTACTACTGCTTATAAAATAAAACTATAAGGCGAAAGGAGGGAAAAATGAACTTTTTAAAGAAACTGGACAAGCACGCCGAAGAATACATAATGGGCGCACTGCTTGTCGGAATCGCTTGCGTCATGATAGTTCAGGTTGTCATGCGAATGTTCAAATCTTCTATTCCCTGGGCAGAAGAATTGTGCAGATATTTCTACGTTTGGTCAGTATTTTTAAGTATCGCCTGCACAATCCGCAATGGCAACATTCTGAAGATTACTTTATTGCTGGATATGATTAAGCTCAAGGGAGTTAAAAAAGCCATCCGTTTGGTTTTGGAACTGATAGGCATGGTATTCTACGGAGCTCTTGCATACTGGTCAATAGACGTAGTCAAAACAATCCAGGCCAGCGGTCAGACTTCACCTGCCATGGTTGCTCCTACTTGGATTATCTATTTAATTGTTCCGATCGGATTCGGACTTGCTGCCCTGCGTTCTGCGCAGCAGATCTTTTATATTCTGAGGAACAAAGAGACTGAAAAGGTACCTGATGAGGTACAGGAAGCTTTGGAATCTGTAGGAGGTGAGAAACT
>JAZRXC010000020.1:0-8578 GCA_045600025.1 Lachnospiraceae bacterium | reverse complement strand
CAGTAAAGAAGGCACATTTAGCATAAGGCAAACATTGGAGCAGGGCCGTTGGCGAGTCGAGCCTAGCCGCCCGAGCGGAGAGCTCCCGTTTCGGTGGGAGTCGGAGCGAGTGGCGTAATAGGCGGCGAAGACGAGGTAGGCATCGCGACACGTTTGCCGTTGCAAATGTGCCGCATATATAAGATGCGCAGACGCGAGCGTTTCCAAAGCGCAAGATGTGCCGCGGTAATCAGTTTCTCTTGTATTTTGCACATAAACAATTTATTATATATGTGTCAGCGAAATAGCGACACTTGTACGCAGGAGACAATATGAAAAGCGAATACTTATTAATACATAAATCCGTACTCCCGGATTATTACGAAAAAGTCCTGGACGCAAAACGTCTGCTTGAAACCGAAAAAGCAAAAGACGTCTCCGAAGCCTGCAGAAAAGCCGGCATATCCAGAAGTACCTATTACAAATACAAAGACTCCGTCATGGAGCCCTCCGCCATGGCAGACGGTCAAAAAGCAGTCCTGTCAGTCATGCTGGAGCACTCCCCCGGCGTCCTTAGCAACCTCCTCGCCGCAATATCAAAAAGCGGGGCAAATATTCTTACAATATCCCAGTCTCTCCCGATTCATGGAGAAGCAGAGGTAACTCTCGTTCTTGATATACGCGATATGAATTCAGATGCGCATGAACTCGTTACTGCTCTTGCTACTTGCCTCGGCGCCAGAAGCCCTAAAATTCTCGCAATCGAATAAAATAATCTAAAAAGAGTCAACCTTGTTAAAAATCATGGCTTTTTTACATAAATCGGGTTGATTCTTTTTGTCGTTTTTGGTACTATACATAAAAAGAATTTATAGGGGGTATATATGAATCTTCAACATTTGCTTTATTTCAAGACTGCGGCTGATTGTCTTTCTTTCTCAAAAGCTGCGAAAATTTTATATGTCTCCCAGCCGAACATTACTTACGCAATCAGAACAGTAGAGGAAGAGATTCATTCCGAACTGTTTTACAGATTGGGCAGATCTATCAAGCTCACCCCGGCCGGCACAGTATATTTGAACTACGTTAATCAGATATTTGACCTGCTTGAGCAGGGCGCAAAGGACGCTGCAATCGCTGCCGATACGACCGGTGGTAATGTAGCTCTCGCTTACATGTCCAGCTTAAATGAATATGTGCCTTATCTTACAAGTATGTTCCTTCATGATCGTCCGGACTATCGTGTGCGTTTCTCTATGTCACAGTTCCCGACGAGTCAGATTGAAGATGCAGTCTTAAGCGGTGAATGTGATCTCGGTATTGCTTCCAAGAGCAACAACCCGAAGCTCGAGCGTTTTACTCTCGGCAGTCATGGTACGTTTCTTATAGCCCCTAAGAATTCCGAGCTCGGAAAGCGTGGCGTTGCGACCTTAAAAGATCTTGACGGCCAGCCTTTTATCACATATGACAAGAGCTGCAGAATCCGCGGAATGATTGATGATATCTTTATGCGCGCAGATGTGCGTCCTCTTATAGAATATGAAGCAGTGTTTGACAACCTGATTATGGGTATGGTAAGCAGTGGCCTCGGGTATGCGTTTATCCCGCGTCCCACCGGCAATTTCCCTAAGAATGTCTGCGTGGTAAAACTTGAGGAGTCTCTTCCCATCCGCACCATCCAGCTCGTCTGGGCCAAGGGCCGCAAGCTCACTCCCGCTGCGGACCTGTTCAAGGCATACATCTTGGAAAGCAACGATCTCCTCGACTTCAACTCCTTTGCAGAAATGATGGAAAGATAAATAAACTGCTCGCACATAAAAAGACCGGGGATTGCTCCCCGGTCTTGATTTGTTTATGTTACTGTCTTTCTTTCTTGGTTACTGCAAGTACTGCAATTCCCATAGCTGACAGTCCGAACATCGTCCTCCAGAGCATCATGTTGCTGTCATCTCCCATCTTAGGAGGCTGTTCTGTCTCGTCTTTAGCAGGCTGTGCGGGCGGATCTGTAGGCTCTACAGGATCTGCCGGTGTAAAAGGCTTAATCGGTATTACCGGCTTGCAAGGTACAATGGGCTTAATAGGTGTTACAGGTTTGCAAGGGCACACCGGTTTGCATGGCATCTTTGGCTTGCAACGCTCTTTAATTCCTTTGATGTACTCAATCCACTTCTCATGGCAGTCCTTCTTTTCCTCTTCCGGCTCTGTCAGCTGATATTCTGCTATAACAGTTATCGTACCGTCAAGATTGTCAAGGAATATTATGGTTGCTGCTCCGTCAATATTGATATCAAGCGCATCAGCGAACTTGTAATTTTCATTCGGAATCAGAACAACGGTTGCAGTGTATGCCGTGCTTGGTGCAAATACTTCGGGATCGTCATTCCATGCTACTTCGCCTGCGGTGTAGTTGGCGCCCGCCTCAGGTGTCGCCACCTTGCTCGGTGTTGCACCTGTAACAGGGGCTGTAATTGAAGGGTGCAGAGTATCTATTACGTCAGCCGGAGTTGGTTCGCAAAGTCTGTATGTAATTAATTTACTCCCGGTGTCCTCGTCCTTATCAATAATCATCCCGTCTTCGCCCGGAACAAGAACCGAATCATCGAATTCAATATCTGATGAGCAAATCAGCTCGCCTGTTCTATTAAGCGTAATCGTCTTTCCGTTTGCAGTAAATGCTCCGATAGTATCTCCGAACATTTCATCATAAATACTTAAAATATAGAGACTGGCTCCTCCGTCTTCTATATCGTTGCTTCCGATTACAATGTCATTACTTAAGGTAATTTTATTTGCTGTAACTTCTGTCGAATATACGTCCGGCGTCTTAGGTGCAAGAATATCTCCGCCGAGTGTTAAATTATAAGTAACATCAAGCTGCATGCCCGCAGGAACGTCTTTGTTCCAAACCAGCGGCTCATCGCCGATAGCAAAGTCAAGCTGCTGATATGCGGGGTCACCATATGCTGTAACAAATGCGCCAGCAGGGACTATATAATCCGGCGCTTCCTCGTTCGGAAGCTTTAATTCTTCCCCTGCTCCGTAAGCGCCGGGAACATTATAAAGAAGAAACTCTATAATATCTGCGTTTTCTTGATAGAGCGATATAGTTCCGTTATTTTCAACTGTTCCCGTTGTCTTTAGTACGTGATTATTCAAATCTAATATTGCCAATTCCGGAACGGTGATATCATCTGCGCTACTAGTAATGTCTTTAAGAAGGACCACTGTTTCATCAGGCTGCGCCGCCGCAAGTGCCTCTTCCAGAGACGTATACTTTGTGTCGCCGATTGATGCAACCGCATCTTCCTGTGTCGCCATCGCTGTCATCGGAAAAAGTGATACGGCCACTGCTGTCGCTAAAAGCATGCATAACAATTTTTTCTTCATTTGATATATCCTTCCTGTTTGCTTTTATTTACTCTTTATCCTTCTTTTACACCTTCTGTCGCTTTATACAGGTTGATGCATTCGCCCTGCAGGCACCATGTATCGACGGCTATCGTCGGGAACTGAAGCAGTGCGTTCAGTGCAATCATCATGGCTACGGCTTCTGACGGGAGACCGAGCTGTGCGTACAGCAGCGTGATTACCGAAATTGCTGCGCCGGGGATATTGGGCATTGATGCTACCAGTATCACCGAAAGGATTACTGCGATAATCATCCAAGCGATTGAGATCTCAACGCCGTATTCATTTGCAATGATGAATGAGGAAATGATGCACATCGCGGTGCTGGCGGGCTGGAAGAGCACGCTGCCGAGGTTAATCATCATAATTGTCTTCTCGTTAAGTGCCTTGGCAGAAGCCACCGTGTCGCAGACGGTACTGAATGCGGCGCCGAAATTGGCGGATGAAAGGCACACGATAAATGCCGGCATCATCTTTCTGACGTATTCTCTTACAGGAATGTCGGCTTTGCTGCTTGAATGCAGCGTGTAGAAAACAAATATAAGAAGCTCTGCGATGAGTATCGCAATTACGATCTTACCCGCGCCGGCGAACTGCGCAAGCTCGCTGACGGAAATCATTTCGAAGGCCTTGATCGCAACATAAATCATAATGAATTTATTAAGGAAATTGTTGGTAAGGAGCGCAACCTGGTTGCATTCATCGAAGATTTTAACAAGGGTCTCGCCCTTTTGGCCCATGGCAAGAAGAGAAAAACCGAACATCGCGCCGAGAATCATAATGTGCACCGAATTAAAATTAATAAACGGTGTCACAATATTTGTCGGAATAAATCCGACAAAAATGTCGTAGATGGTCTTGCCCGCGAAGCTTATGCTGCCCGCATCGCCTATCTGAACAAAAGGAAGCGACAGCAGCGCAAATACTACGGAAACAATTCCGAGAGAAATGGCAAATTGCCCCAGTATCCTGCCTCCGACCTGTCCGACCGAGCTCGCGTCGCCGATACGAACTATGCCAAGCGCAATAGCAAATAAGGTAAGCAACACTGCCATAACGCAGAAGCTCCCTGCATAGGCATCAGACAGCGGCTGAAGATAATCTGTAACAATCGTACTGAGAACTTCATGAGGAAGCAGCAGCCTTGCGATAACGGCGAGCGCGCAGGATATGGCAAGCGCAATACCGATTCTCGACAGCATGCCGAGCTTGGCTTTTTTGTGAACCGAAAACACAACCTGGTTCTCAAGATTCTTGTACTGCCAGGTAGGGGCCGTGTCATCAAAGTTGCCCATGATGGACTTAACCATAAATGCCATCGGGTTTTCTTCAAGGGTAAAGGGATCGAAGCTCGGCGCCTCGATACGCACACCGAATCTGGTCTGGCCGATAACCTTATAAACGCGATAACTCACTTCAATATCTTCGCCAAACCGGCTCTGATACTTGAGCAGCGCCTCCTCAAGAAGGAGCTTCGCTCTGAAGGTCTCCTTCTTAGCGCAGCCGAGGCTCTTGTACATCTCTCCGATTTTCTCGGAAAGCAAATCAATTGTGTCATTTGTTAATTTGTATTTTTCCACGTCATTTTCCTGCCACTTCGTCAATCAATTCGGCAATAACTTTTGCCGCATTACCGATAGAACTGTTTTTCATGGTGCTTGTGTATTTGTCGCGGCCATTGTAAACCGTCATAATTTTCTCAATCAGTACATCATCCGTTATGTTCTCCTCGCGCAGAACCTCGGCAAAGCCTTGCGCCGCAAAGCTGTCAGCGTTCAATATCTGATCACCGCGGCTTGAGGCAGCGGGAAGAGGGATAAGCAGCATGGGCTTAGCCAGCGCGAGCAGCTCGCAGATAGCATTTGCCCCGGCACGGGATACGACTATGTCTGCCGCTGCAAAAACATCTCCCAGCTCTTCGCTTACATACTCGAACTGCTTGTATCCTGCCAGATCCGCAAGGTCGGTTGCAAGATTGCCCTTGCCGCAAATGTGGACCACGTCGAAGGTGGGAAGAATTCTGTCCAGAACTGCGCGCATAGCTTCATTAACATGAACGGAACCGATGCTGCCGCCGATAATCATAAGCACGGGCTTTTCGCCGTCAAAGCCGCAAAGCTTGAGACCCTTTTTGACGTCACCGGAAAGAAGCTCCTGCCTTATCGGACAGCCCGATACTACAACCTTGCCCGCGGGGAGATATTTTGAAGTCTCCGGGAAGTTGCAGCAGATCTTGGTTGCCACTTTTAAGTTTAATTTATTTGCAAGGCCGGGGGTCATGTCAGACTCATGCGTGATTACCGGGATCTTGCGCGAGCCTGCTGCGCGGACAACCGGAACCGTAACAAAACCGCCCTTGGAAAAAACTATGTCGGGCTTCTCATTCTTCAGAATTTTCTTTGCCTGGAAATATCCGTTAATAACTCTGAACGGATCGGTGAAGTTCTTGAGGCTGAAATATCTGCGAAGCTTCCCTGAAGATATGCCGTAGTATTTGATTCCGGCTTTTTCAACAAGGTCTTTTTCTATGCCCGTCTTGGAACCGATATAAACTATCTCGTATCCGCGCTCGGCGAGCAGCGGTACGAGCGCGAGGTTAGGTGTAACGTGGCCGGCGGTACCGCCGCCTGATAAAACTATCTTCTTCATGCGCCCGCCTCTTCTTTGTATTTCATAAGCGCTCTTGCGAGCTGGTCCGGGCAAGAGGTTTCTTTGTATCCGCAGCGGATACCTGAAAGTCTGGATATGGCTTCGTCTACGTCCATTCCTTCAACGAGCTTTGATATACCCTGAAGATTGCCGGGGCAGCCTCTGAGAAAACTTACATTTGTAACTTTTCCGTCTTTCACGTCAAAATTAATTGAGCGGGAGCAGGTCCCGAAAGTAGTATATTCGTACATGTATTAACCTCCGAACATTATCAGTTCAATATTAAACCATGCAGGTAAAATTGGCAACAAATCTGTCTGATTTTGCGCCTAAAATATTTTATAATTTTACTTGACAAACCCCTTTTGATTTGGTAAACTTGATTTACAAAAAAGAGATTCCCGCATCCCTTGGTCATGGGGATTGCATAGTTGATACAAACTTCCTTTTAGTAAAGAGCTTCTGCGTAGAATGCAATTGCCGGCGTTCAAAACAGAAGCTCTTCTCTATTGCCTAAAAGGTTTTTATGTTATATCCTTAATGTATGTTCAGAATGTGGTGTAAAGAAATAAAAGATAATCATCTGCTGCGCGATATGGTGGTCGAGGACTCGTCCGCCGACAGCCGCACGACTAAAGTCTTCAACGGCCTGCGCACGGCATGTGAAACATTTGACCTGTCTGTCCCGATCTGGCTGGACGTAAATATAAACGAATTCAAGCGCATCGCAAGGGCTCGCTTCACGCAGGACTCTTTCATTGAGCAGATTCCTTTTGATTTCCTGGAAATAAAAGTAATAGAAGAAGATTTTATGTAAGCGTAGTTTTTGTCTGCTCGCCCATTGATATCTTACAATTTGCGACAAATATGCCAAAACTCTTTTTTATGTCGCCTTTTTCAGAGCATATGATGGCGAATCAGGTAAAAAAGTGCGACATTTTCGGAGGAAATGCTTTGTTTGTCGCATGTTCTTATGGAAATCCTTTAGATTCCTTCAAAAAAATGCGACATGCCGAAGGATTTTCTTCGATTTGTCGCATTTGACTTGTTTTTTCTGTTACCGGGTCTATCCGGCTTTATTATTTCTCATATCCCGGCTTGCCGAGCAGCATGAACATGTTTTTCTTGTAGGCCTCTACACCCGGCTGATTGAACGGATTGACGCCGAGCATATATCCGCTTACGCCGCAGGCAAATTCAAAGAAGTAGAAGAGTTGTCCGAGCGTCGCTTCGTCTCTGTGGGGCAAATGTATCACAAGGTTCGGGACACCGCCCTCGGTGTGGGCAAGGATGGTTCCCTGCATCGCGCTCTTGTTAACAAACGTAAGCTCCTTGCCGGCGAGGTAATTAAGGCCGTCGAGGTCCTCCGCTTCCTCGGTTATCGTTATGGGCGCAGACTCATCAGCAATATCCAAAACCGTCTCCATTAGCTCGCGCGGGCCGTCCTGAATAAACTGTCCCATCGAATGAAGGTCCGTGGTAAGGTCTACCGATGCGGGGTAAATGCCCTTGTGGTCCTTGCCCTCGCTCTCACCGTAGAGCTGCTTCCACCACTCTGATATATAGTGAAGGGAAGGGTCGTAATTGGCCAGAAGCTCTATGCTCTTGCCCTGCTCATAATGGAAATTTCTATATGCCGCGTAGCGAAGAGCTGCGTTTGCGGCAAAGTCCTCCGAAATAAGTTCATCTCTCATAGCCGCTGCACCCTGCATAAGCGCGGTAATATCACATCCCGCCGCTGCGATGGGAAGCAGACCGACTGCGGTAAGAACTGAATATCTTCCGCCGATGTCATCTGGCACAACAAAGGTCTCATATCCTTCTGCGTCTGCAAGCTTCTTAAGTGCGCCGCGTGCCTTGTCTGTAGTCGCATAGATGCGCTCTGCCGCGCCAGCCTTGCCGTAGCGCTCCTCGAGCAGCTTTTTGAATATGCGGAAAGCAACTGCCGGCTCTGTGGTGGTTCCGGATTTAGATATAACGTTCACAGAGAAATCCCTGTCGCCGATTTTATTGATGATGTAATTAGTGTATGCCGTGCTGAGCTGATTGCCGGCATAGAGAATCTCGATATCTCCTGCAGGAGCGCAGCCAAACGCCGGCTTCAAAAACTCAATCGCCGCGCGGGCACCGAGATATGAACCGCCGATGCCGATTACAATGAGCACCTGAGACTGCTTTTTTATACGCTCAGATGCCGCAAGGATTCTGGCAAATTCTTCCTTGTCGTAGTCCACGGGGAGATTAACCCAGCCTATATAATCGCTGCCGGCTCCCGTGCCGGATATAAGAGTATTTCTTGCTGATAGCGCTCTGCCTTCATATGTGCCAAGCTGCTTACCGCTGCAAAACGTTTCTTGTGCGGACTCATCAAATAGAATTTTATCCATATTGTTCCTCCCGGTACGAATGTACACTGCAGTTATTGTAGCACAAAAAATAAGAATGCGGCAGATGGATTTATATTTGCGGCAAAACTGTGCTATACTGTAATTTATGAAACAGGAAACTGACGGAAAAATAATACTGCCTGAAGCTTTTGCGG
>JAZRXC010000019.1:0-7923 GCA_045600025.1 Lachnospiraceae bacterium | reverse complement strand
GGAATTCTTCTACCGGGAGGCCGGCCTGATCTGCGGCTTGTTCAACTGTAAGAGTTCCTTTAGAAACAAGTTCAATGAGGGTTTTTTCTATGCCTTCTGCTACACCTTCTGCCTTTGCCGTAGCTGATGCAGCATTTACAGCATCCTGTACTATTTCATCAAGAGTCATATAGGTTTCCTCCCACTTTCGTTCTGTCCTTGCGTATTCAACTTCGGCTTGAAGCTGATGTACCAGGTTATCGTCGTCACCGGATAGCTCGCCTGTCCTGATATACTTTAGGAATGCTTTCATCTCTTCTGACAATCCGGTATCGTCACCATGAGAATTAACTAACATAGTAATTGTACCATCATCAAGACAGTTTGAAAAGTCTTCATCGCAGCGATATCTGTAAGTATAGACCGGAAGTTTCATGTCTTCTCCTAAGCTGTCTTTGCAAATAAATATAACATAAGTCTCTTTAAGATTTATGTAATCGCTGCCACGCCCTAACTGATTCAAGTCCAGCATGCTGTGGTAGTATCTGCTTCTTTTTGCAAGGTCAGATTTATTTCTCACTTGCATTTCAACATTGTAGACTTTTCCGTCCTCGTCTTCAGTGTAAACATCAAAACGCACGCCTCTGCTGTCAAGTCTATTGACAACAGTTTTCTGCGTATCAAGAGCTTTAAGCTTTGCAATCTTCTTGCCGAGAAGAAGTTCAAGAAGCTGTTTAGTCAGTTCAGGACATTCCTCCATAATCATTGAAAAACACAGATCATTGGTAAACTTATACCTTGAATCCAAGTTACACATATACTCCTCCTTATTTAGTTGTATTTCTACAAGGTGCAATCGATCCGAGCGGACTAAGATAATCAGAAAAACCGGATATGCTGTTGTAGATATAAGGATGTTAGCACATGTGAAAAATAAAATCTACAGATGTGACAAATCGTTACAAAAATAGGGTGTAGGGCAGGAAATATATGCAAAATTGTGACGCTGTGATTACATTAAAGTTGGGGGCGTTGTTTACAGTGGATCCCTCCTTCTCCGTAAGAAACGAAAAGAGGCCGCACGGCCTCTTTTTTGCGTCTTATTTGATTAGTTTTTGGAAATCTTCGACCGAGAACCCGGCCTCTCCTGCTGCTTGTTCGATAGTGAGGACTCCTTTTGAAACAAGCTTTATGAGAGTTTCTACTATACCTTCATATTTGCCTTTTTCTATGCCTTCTGCTATGCCTTTTTGCACACCTCTTGCTTCTGCATCATCCAGTTTTTCTTGCAGTATCATAAAGTCCTCCTCCCATTTATGTTCATGCCTTGCATATTCAACTTCTGCTTGAAGCTGATGCACCAGGTTATCATCGCTACCGGATAGCTCTCCTGTCCTGATATACTTAAGGAAATCTTTCATTTCATCGGATAAGCCGGTATCATCACCTTTTGCATTAACTATCATGATAATTGTACCATCATCAAGGCAATCTGAAAAGTCCTTATCGCTCCTATATCGATATGTAGATACTGCAGGTTTGTTTTTACCATCCTCGAGATTCTTACAAATAAATATAACATATGTTTCATGCAATTTCTCATATGCTACGCTTTTTCCAAGCTGCTGCAGCGCAAGCATGCTGTGATAATATCTGCTCCTTTTTCCCAGATCCTTTTCTATGCTCACCTGCATTTCAATATTGTAGATTTTGTTTTCTTCATCTTCAGTGTACACATCAAAGCGTACACCTCGCCTATCAAGCCTTTGGACAACACTTTTTTGAGAATTAAGGTTCTTAAGCTTTTTAATTCGCTTACCCAAAAGAAGCTCCAAAAGGCTTTTGGTAAGTTCCGGGCATTCGCCCATGATTTTCGAAAAACACAGATCATTGGTAAATTTATACCTTGAATCCAAGTTACACATATACTCCTCCTTGTTTAGTTGTATTTCTACAAGGTGCAATCGGTCCGAGTGGACTAAAGATAATCAGAAAAACCGGATATGCTGTTGTAGATATAAGGATGTTAGCACATGCGAAAAATAAAATCTACAGATGTGACAAATCGTTACAAAAACAGGGTGCGGGGCAAACGAAAGCCGCAAAAATGTGACGCTGTGATTACATAAACGTTTGGGGTTCTTCGTTGTTTACAGGGAATCCCTCCTTCTCATTTTGTCTCTCGTCGGCTTTGTCGAAGTCTTATGGATAGGTCATAATACTCTACTGCTCTATTCATAAGAATTTTCTACTATTTTGAATCATGCATGAAGGCGGAATCGTGGAGTAGCAATTCGCCACACAATTTGGTATAATTACAAACATTGTATTTGTAATAGACTTCAACGGGGAACGTAAATATGCTTAAGCAAGGAGCATTTATTAATAAAAAGTTTTACAGCATGTTGCTTTTCAATCTACTTTCTTGGGGCGCCTATGCTGTAAATTCGATGATTGATGCTATTCTGGGAGGCAATCAGCTCGGGGAAGTCGCATTATCTGCCATTTCCATAGTGGCACCCATAGGCTCTTTTGTTTCATTTCTCTCCTATGTTTTTACTCCGGGATGCGGTATTCTGTTTGGAATGAATATCGGTGCTTTCAAGAAGGAGGAAGCATATAAAACTGCCGGAGCAAGCGTGGTTTCTTCAATCATTATCGGTGTTGCCGGTGCTTTGCTGCTTCTGATTATAAAAACACCCTTTCTGAACTATTACGGATGTACCGGCGAGCTGCTTGAAAACGCATCGGTTTACTATAACTGGTACATTGCATGGGTGGCGGTTTTTCCTTTATCGCAGGCAATTTATTATCTGGTTGTAGCCGACGGCGCGGCATTTTACGTTATGCTCGGCACAGTAGGCTCAATTGCAACGAATATGATTCTGTCGTATGTCCTATGCAGAACGATGGGCATTTCCGGCTTGGGAATGGCTACTGCATTTAGTGCTGTAGTAGCTGCTTTGATATATAGCATTCATTTTTTCACCAAAAAAAGTTCTGCTCATTTCAAACTCTCCCTGAATGCAAAGATACTAAAGAGAGCTTGTGTTTTAAGCGCAAATACTTCTTTAAATTTTGTTTTCATTGCTGTTGTAGATATTATCATGAACAAGATCATTCTCATTGCCTGCGGGCAGGTCTACATTGCCGCCTATTCCGTCGTAAACTTTGCGCTGACTATGTTCTTGATTCCCGGCGGGGTTTTCGATTCCTGTCAGGGGATTTGTGCCTGCTATGTCGGAGAAAAGAACAACTACGGAATAAACAACATTCTCAAAACAGCAATGAACTCCGTGTTCATCATATGCGGTGCTATGATGGTCGCTCTCTTCATTGCAGCACCGTACATCCCCCGTCTGTACGGTATGACCACATCAGAGGTCATCACTGCTTCAATCAGAGCAACAAGAATACTTTGCATTTCATCGATTCCTTTCGGGGTTGTATATTTCTCTTTCAAAATATATACGTGTCTTAACAGACCATTGCTTAGCATTGTCATGTCGTTTTTATATAACTTCTTCTGCCCTCTTCTTCTCTCTATCCCTTTAGCCTTTATTATGGGTTTTGATGGTGTATCCGTTGGAATGAGTGTAAGTTCGTTTTTGGTTATTGCTTTATTTGTTTGGTTTATTCGTTCAAAGTATGGAAAAAAAGGCTTCCCTTGGTATCTTGAAGAAACAGGTGAAGACTCTTTCGGATATGATCTTTACGTAACAAAAGATACCATTCCTGAAATTCGAGATAAAGTTAAATCCGAATTGGACCTTCGTGGATATGAGATTGCAAATATTGAGATACTTATCGAAGAGCTATACACAAGAATCTATGAGAAGAATCCCGGAAGGGCCGTATGCTCGGAATGTGCTCTTTTATTCGGAGAGAATTATGTTCGAATCATTGTACGTGATAATGGTGTGATATTCAACTTTGTTGACGAAAACAATTCCGTCGAATCACTAAATGCTCATGTTCTGAACAGCTTGTTGGAAAGAACAGAAGATAAGCAATATCTGATTACAACATCATTTAACAGAAACGGTTTTATCTTTGAGAAGACAACTGATTAGAAAAACGCGTCGTAGAGGCATAGTATACCTGCTATCGAGTGGTAGTACGTATTGAAGATATGCGCGGGAAAATCTCCCCTTCTCATTTTGGCAAAGTAAATCCATTTGCTCCTTTTCTTCGATTTGGATTTACTTTCCTTTTCGACGATGGGGACTGCATCTATACATTCCCATACTTCTGTGCATTTCTTCTGAAGCGATTCATGGTAGATTTCCATGCAAAAGAAGAGAAAGAGCAGTAACAGAGACGGCATGCCGTCGATATAAGCACGTAGTCGTAAAAATGCGCCCACTACGCCTGTTTCCAGGCGCAATGAGCGCAAAAAAGACCCGATGATTTCTCACCGGGCTTGATTACATATTATTCAATTAAGGAAGTGAACTGAAATCTATCTCACTTGATATCAAATTCTGTAGACAGGTGGAATTTATCTACCTCGTCCGGCTTTTGTGTCATAAAGCATTTCAAAATTCTGTAATGACCCTCTGGCAGTTCGCCGTATACTGACGATACATCAATCTGAAGTAACTGCTGGCCATAGAATACCCTCTGTCTCCCAGCATTGTCTCTTTCTTCGACTACAATAACCTGCCATTTCCCGTCACGATATTCTTCGATCCAAAAGTCAATCATACTGCCACTTTCAATACCGAAATCGTTGTTATTGACTACTTTGAGTGTCATCAAGTTCAGTTTGATATCTTCATCAAAGAGTTCCATTGATACATTCGGATATGTGTCAACATCTGTTACAACACTATCTGAATATTTAGTTTTCTGCCCACAAGCAGATAATACGAGAACTGTCATCAGGCAAAGAACCATTGCCATAATCTTCCTCATAGTCGTTACCTCGAAAAATTATTCAATCATTAAAGAGCTTGCTCAACGCAATGCCTCCTTTCTCCGCAAAACTATTATATCCGAGTGAGCAATATTTGCCAATATAACTGAGCAATATCCTTTTCTGAAAGTGAGCAGTATTTTCGACAAATTGTGGGCAGAATTATATCCGACAATCTACCGGCATGATCGTTGCATTTGAGAAAAAGTCAATAACCGATACCCCTCTTTAGGTGTTTCCAAAAGTGTTTCCAAATAAAGGCGATGCGCTGGAAACCCCCTTTCTATAATGGTTTGCGGGTTAGGAAAGCTTCCGTCGTTTTATTCTACAACTATCAATATATTTCTGAAAGTTCTTTGGAAATATCCCGTCCCGAATACATTATTCTAACAACACTAACAGATTTTGTGATTTCATTAATCAAATAAAACACAATGTAATTATCAACAGATACAAAACGCAGTCCTGCACTATTCCATGGAATATCTCTATATAAAGAATATCGCATAGGAAAATTCATCAACGATTCAATTACTTTAAGAATCCTCCTAGTTTGATTAATTGCCGCTTCCGGTGCAAGCAACTCAAAAGAAATATTCTCTACTATATCTTTTAGATCTTGCTTCGCTTCCGCGGAATAATACACTTTATATTTCATACCCCAAATTCTTTCTTTAATTCTTCATCCACGGACTCAGCGGAATAAAGACGGCCTTGCTCAATTGACTTGATTCCTTTTGCAATTTCATTATCGAATTCTTCTTTTGTAAGTACTCCCATTGCTATGGGTTTTGTTGCAGTTAGTTTCATTTCAAACGGAATTCCCTGTTGTATTACTATTTGCTTAAGAAACATGCTTACGGCATTTGACATAGGAATGCCAAGTTGATTCAGCACACTTTCAGCTTGATCCTTTAGCTCAGGTTCAACTCTTGCATATATGCTAGATGTTCTTGCCATATTATCTCCTCCAATCTTATAAATATTATATGTTATATGATTGCGAAGCGCAATACATTTGCAAGCATGTATGTTTTCTTTTCCCTATTGCTTATATCACAATTGCAAACAGAAATCTATGAATGTGACAAATCGTTACAAAAATTGGGTGTATGGCAAACGAAAGCCGCAAAATTGTGACGCTGTGATTACATTTGTAGCGGCAGGAATGCGGGCGCGATGCGGGCGCCGCAAATAAAATACGCAGAAATCCGGCAGTCCTACACATTATTCAAAATTATGTTATAATCATAAAAAAGAACCCCCGAAAAGGAGGCGTATCATGCTTAATCGTGATGACTTTACACAACAGATTCTAAAGCTGTGGGATGAACATCATCTGGACCGCATTCCGAAAGAATATGCTCTGCGTCCGGATCTTGTAGATTACCCACTGTTTCGCAGACCGCTGATCGGCATTGCAAGTGCGCAGGACCCGCTCTTTGCTCATATGAAGGAGCCGGGGGTTATTGGCCCGGAGTATCTGACTCCCACCGAATGGCTACCCTCTGCCTGCACGGTCATCTCCGTATTTCTGCCTTTTTCCTACGAAATACTTGATAACGGTGCTCCTACCATTATCGGTAATTACCCCTTCGGACCTGATGGGCCGGAGGAATATCTATGGCCATCTGTCCACTGGCAAAGTGCCCGCATTGAAGGCGAGCGGGCAATCGTAACCTGGAAAAGGCTTATGTGCAAATTGCTGCAAGATATGGGGTATGAGGCCATACTGCCTTCTGACGATTCGAGATATCATGTATTTGAGCCCACCCACAGCACCTGGTCCGAACGCCATGCGGCCTTCGTTGCCGGGCTCGGAACCTTCAGCCTGAACAAGGGTATGATTACCGAAGAAGGAATGGCAGGCCGTTTCGGAAGCATCATTACTTCCGCAAAAATCCCTGCAGATACTCGCCCCTATACTGATATATATGAATATTGCATCCGCTGCGGGGCATGTGCCGCAGCCTGCCCCGTTCATGCGCTCGATCCTTCTAAACCCATAAACGAGGCCAAGGACAAATATGCCTGCGGCACCTATCTGCAATATATCAAGGACTACTCCGCTGCGGGAAATGATACACGCTGGCCGGAGGATAGAAATCTTCCTCAGCCCGAAATCGTATGCGATCATTACGGCTGCTCCGGCTGTCAGCTCGGCATGCCCTGCGAGAGGCACAGACCGTAAATGCAAAAATAAGACTTGGATATAATCAAGGCGGAGAAGGGAAACCTCTCCGCCTTTTCGTTTGTTGTTAATGTGTGTCTTTACTTCGCCCCGCGACTATCTGCCGAGTGAAATATTTATGAATTATTCGTTGTCACTCGTCTCTTTTTTCTTCTTCGCAACCACAACCGCTGTCCATGAAAGTGCGCCGAGGCTGACAATCAGTAGCGTGGACCACAACTGCATCTGACTTGTGTCGCCGGTGCCGGGCACATCAGGTGTGTCAGGTGTGGTGGGCTTGGTAGGATCCGTAGGCTGCGTAGGCTGTGTGGGATCTGTCGGCTGTGTGGGCTCAGTAGGCTCCGTCGGTTGCGTACACTCGACGCATAATTTAGCAATATCAGATACAAGGCGTTCGTCTGCGCTATCACTTATAACGCAACGAAGCATCATACCATTCATTAATTTAGTAACATTGCTAAGCGTAAGCGTAGCTGACTCGCCTGTATGAATGTCCTTCCACTTACCGGCAACAAACTTCTGCCAAGTGTATGTATACGGTGCCTTTCCGTTCTTCACTTCAACACTGAATGTTGCGTCCTCTCCTGCAAGTACGCTTACATTCTCCGGCTGGCGGACAATCTTGAATGCACGGTTAATCTCCAATACGCATCTATCATCCGCTTCGCTGAGTTCTTCATTTTCACTGACAGTGTCATAAACACTGATAGTCAGGCGATCGGCAGAACGGCCGTTCAAAAGCGTATCAATCGGCAATGTCATACTGTAAGCCAGTCGTCCGTCTTCGTGGTGAGTATTGAAGGTATATACGAAGCAAGGATACTTCTCATCATCA
>JAZRXC010000018.1:0-20530 GCA_045600025.1 Lachnospiraceae bacterium | reverse complement strand
ATCCTTACAGCCGCGCTGGCTCAACACGGCAAGGCGGTTGTTATCGGAACCAAGACTTTCGGCAAAGGCATCGTTCAGACTGTGTATACTCTGTCTGACGGAACAGCTGTAAAAATCACAACGGATTACTACTATACCCCTAACGGAACATGCATACACGATATCGGAATTGAGCCCGACATCGTTGTCCCCGAATCTGAGGACCCCGACGTGGATGCTCCTTTAGAAAAAGCAATTGAGTATTTAATGCAATCAAGATAATAGAATCGGAGGAAATGACATGGAGAAAAAAGATAAACTGGCAGCCGGACTTCTCGGCATATTGCTCGGATCACTCGGTATCCATAAGTTCTATCTCGGATATACAAAAGAAGGAGTTATTATGCTTCTTTTGACATTGCTGACCTGCGGAGCAGGAGCAGCGGTAATGTCAATCTTCGGATTGATAGAGGGAATATTATACCTGACGAAATCAGAAGAAGACTTCCAGAAGACTTATGTAGAAAATCACAAGGGCTGGTTTTGATAATATTACTTCACTTAGAGATAAGCGCCGCATAATAAGCGGCGCTTAATTTATTTTTCACAGAAAACCTTTACAAAACTGATAAAGCTTCTTGCCAGTGGATCGTTATACTTTTCCGGCAGCCACATCATGTGAAGCGGACGCTTTGCTCTGCTGGCATTAAGAGGAAGTATTTTAACATTAAAATAGTCAATTTCCCGGAAATACGGAAGTATTGCTACGCCCATATTTGAAGAAACTGCACTTGCCATCATCTTTTCGGTCGCGGTTTCTATTTTTTTTATTGGCGTAACGTTGTAATCGGAGAGAAGATTATCAACGTAGAATCTTGTTCCGCATTGTGTGTTATATGTAACAAGTGTGGTTTGCTTTAAATCATCAAGATTAAATACTGATTGTTTTGCAAAGGCGGAATCTGGCGGAACAATAGCAAATAAATCTTCATCATATATGAAATACGAATCTACACCCAAGCCATCAAGCTTTGCGCCGAAGAATATATCAAGATTACCGAGGCGCAATTCCTGAACGGCTTGTTTGGTTGCAATTGTTTCCGTGAAAATAAACTCTACATTTTCATTGCCGGGGACACCGGTGAATTCTTTTATAAGATTCGGTATCCATTCATGACTCATATTTGATACAAAAGCAATTCGAAGAGGCGAGTTATCCTTTCGGAGCGCTTCGCGTCTGTCATCTTCAATAAGAGTTAATTCGCCCAGTATTTTTTTAACATGGGATAGGAATAAATCTCCGAAAGGAGTAAGTATCATCTGCCGGTTGTGATATACCAAAAGCTTCATACCAAGCTCATTTTCCAAATCACTTATGGAATGCCCGAGACAAGACTGGGTAGTCATAAGCTCCTCGGCTGCCTTGGTATAGTTCTGCAATCTTGCAACGGCTTCAAAATAATATAGCTGCTGAATATTCATCAATGCCTCCAGTTATGAAATTATATACATTAAAAGGCGCAAAAATTATAACAATATTTTTGAAAAACGCCACATATTGATATTTTTTTAACGAATATTAGAGAAATAACCTATCAAGTATGAGATTTGCTCATACAAGAATGATTATAATTCAGTAGCATTATAAAAGCAATGAAATTAATATAATTAGTAAGAAAATAATTTTACAAAGTAGGAGGTAACTATGGCTAATAGGATTTATTCTCTTGCACAGCATACAGTACCTAAATGGCATCCGGCTGAGATGATTTACAATGCCGCAAGCCTCGGATATGATGCCGTAGCAATTCGCGCAATCGCGCAGGGAGTTCCCGGAGAGTCTTTCTTTGATATGAAGGACCCGAATAATTTCAATGCTGCGAAAAAAGCAATGGATGAAACGGGGGTTTTTATTCATGACGTTGATTTGATTGCAATTAACAATCAAACGGACATTCCCTCATACGAAGGAGATCTGGAAGCGATTGCAAGACTCGGAGTATCCGGCTTCGTATGCAGCGTGTGGACCCCTGAAAAACAGCTCTATACCGACAAATTTGCACAGCTTTGCGACCTCGCCGAGAAGTACGGCCTTACTGCTAATCTAGAGTTCGTTACATGGGCAGAGATAAAGGGCGTGAATGATGCAAGAGCACTTCTTGAAGAGGTTAATAAGCCTGCTGCACGCATACTCGTTGATACGCTTCATTGCCGCAGATCAAATGTTACTATAGATGACATCAAGGCATGTCCGCCTGAGTGGTTTGATATCATACATGTATGCGATATAGATGCCTATATGCCGACTACTAACGAAGAGCTTGCAAGCACCGGACGTACTCTCAGATTGTATCCCGGTGAAGGTGCGGCAGATATTCGCGGTATTGTTGATGCGATAAAGGATGATGCTATTATCGGCATAGAGATACCTCATAAAGAAAGATTAGAGACATTAGGTGCATACGAATTTGCAAAGAGATGTCTTGCTGAAACTAAAAAATATTTTGCATAGGAGGAATATTTATGGAAATGAATCGTTTTGTAGGTAAGACCGTACTGCTTACCGGCGGCGGCGATATGGGACTCGCAGCCGTAGACAGACTTATGCGTGAGGGCGCAAATGTAGTCCTTACGGATTATTCACAGCAGGTGCTTGATGAGTGCACCGCAGCTTTAAAAGAGAGAGGACTTGATACTGACAAACAGTTAGCAACTATAGTTTCTGACGTTCGTGATATCGACAGCTGCTACGCAGTAACTGATTTTGCAGTAGAAAAATTCGGACGCATTGATGTTCTTGTAACAACAGCCGGAATATTAAAGCATTATCCTGTAGATGAGATGCCTGAAGAAATCTGGAAAAATGTTCTTGATATCAACCTTACCGGAACCTTCCATTCAGTAAAGGCAACCGTACCGGTTATGAAGAAACAGAATTACGGAAGAATCGTTCTTATTTCTTCACTTGGCGGAAGAAAAGGACGTCCCGGCGTTGCAGTTAACTATGCAGCTTCTAAAGCAGGTGTAGTCGGACTTACATTTGCTCTTGCAGAAGAACTCGGCAAGTGGAATATAACAGTAAACAGCATCGCTCCCGGACCGCTTAACGGGAAAATGGCTAAGTCTCAGGATCCTGAAACACAAAAGAGACTCAATGCCGGTATCCCGCTTGGCAGAATCGGTGAGTGTGATGAAGTAGCCAGCGCTATTGCATTTCTCGGAAGCGATGAATCTTCCTGGACGACAGGAGAGGTTCTTGATATCAACGGCGGACTTCACTATTAATCAACAAAGGAGACGGAATGAAATTTTTAAAATGGCTAGACAACAACTTTGAGGAAAAGATTATGATGGTTCTCCTCATGGCCATGACGCTGATTATGGGTGTACAGGTATTTTGCCGGTATGTCCTTAATGACTCGTTGTCTTGGTCAGAAGAAATCACCCGCTATCTGTTTATTTGGATAACATTTCTGAGTATTGGCTATTGCATTGAAAAAAATATCTCTCTGAGAATTGACCAGTTTGTAAATGTATTGCCATTCTTTCTGAGAATAATAATTCAGATTGTGGTAATGATGGTGAGCGCGGCATTTTTCCTTTATATGGTAATTCAAGCTTGTGATTATGTACGCAATACCATTGCAACCAATCAGATCAGTTCGGCGACATCTATCAGTATGGCATGGGTTCACAGTTCTACGATAGTCGGTTTCGGATGCGCATTTATCAGAGCAATAGAGCGTATAATCAAAGACTTTATCCAGCTGCGCAAAGATCCTACCGGCAAGAATATAGAAGAAGCAAAGGAGGATGATGTCGTATGTCAGTTATAGGATTATTAATTGTCTTCTTTGCATGCCTTTTGCTTGCAATGCCTATTTCAATATCTTTAGGCGTAACATCAATAATGCCCAATCTTGTTGACTCAACATTTGCGGCAAATGCTACCACGGTGCTTCGTGCGATGATAAGCGGTGCCAACAGCTTCCCTATGCTTGCCATACCGATGTTTATGCTTTCGGGTGTAATTATGGCAAGAGGCGAGATATCCAAGAAGCTTTTCAATGTATTTGAATATTTCTTCGGGAATGTTACCGCCGGTATCCCCTGTATGGTTATTGTTACCTGCCTGTTCTACGGTGCTATATCAGGGTCCGGTCCTGCTACGGTTGCAGCTGTAGGATCAATGACCATACCCGTAATGCTCAGTATGGGCTATTCAAAAGGCTTTTCGGTAGCGGTTATCGCTGTTGCAGGTGGTCTTGGATGTATCATCCCTCCGAGTATCCCGTTCGTACTGTACAGTTCGGTTGCAGATACATCAGTTGGAGATATGTTCCTCGCAGGTATTCTTCCGGGATTTACAATCGGCTTCTGTCTTATGATTTATTGCGTATATTACTGCAAGAAAAACGGAGAGGACAAGGCACTTATTCGTCAGCAGGTTAATGAACTACGTTCTCAAGGCTTCTGGCATGTGTTCAAGGACAGCTTCTGGGCGCTGCTTACACCCGTAATTATCCTCGGAAGTATTTACGGCGGCATAGCTTCACCTACTGAGGCGGCTACACTTTCGGTTTATTATGCATTATTTGTCAGCATCTTTATATATAAGACAATAAAGATAAAAGACATTCCGGGACTCTTCCTGGAAGCACTCAAGTCAATAGGACCGATTGTATTTGTTATCGCGGCAGCTACGGCATTTGGACGAGTAATCACTTTGATGAATGTTCCTATGCTTGTCAGCAACTGGATTACCTCTACGTTCTCGCAGAAATGGGCAATCCTGCTTGTTATCAACTTATTCCTGCTTTTCGTAGGTATGATTATGGACGCTGCACCTGCCATCCTGATTCTTACACCTATATTCGTTCCGATTATGAATGCTATCGGAGTAGACCTGGTGCATTTCGGAATCATTATGGTTGTAAACCTTGCAATCGGATTTGTAACACCGCCGGTTGGAATTAACCTGTTTGTTGCGAGCGGCCTTACAAAGATGCCGGTAGTAGAGATAGCTAAACATGCAGCACCGTTCATCATATTCTTCGCAATTGCGTTGATTCTTATAATAGTTTTCCCTTGGTTAAGCTTGTGCTTACTATAAATAATAAAAAAGGAGAAGGAAAAAATGAAAAAATTAGTTTCATTGTTACTGGCATCAGTAATGGCTCTCTGCCTCGTAGCTTGCGGCGGAGAAGGTTCTGGTTCCACAGGCAAGACCTACAACTGGATCTATGCAGCTGACTGTGCAGAAGATACCGTTCAGGGTCTTATGATCAAGTACTTTGCAGAGCAGTTAAATGAAAAGTCAGGCGGAAGAATGACGGTTCAGCTTCACTTCAAGGACATGGGTTCTGATGTTGAGTGCTGCGAAGCAACACAGTCCGGAGATATCACATTCTATAACAGCGCTGTTTCCACAACCTCTAATTTCTTCCCGGAAGCAACCGCAATCGATCTCCCTTACCTGTATCCGAACGTAGAAGTATATCGTAAAGCTATGGATGATGCTAAGGTATTTGAGTTCTATACCAAGAAGTATCAGGAGAATGGCTTCCATTTACTCGGCCTCTTTGATGAAGGCATGCGTGAGCTTACTTCTAACAAACTCGTTCAGAAGGCAGCAGATCTGAACGGACTTAAGATCCGTGTTATGGATAATGCTTTCCATGTATCAATCTGGAACGCACTTGGCGCAAATGCAACTCCTATGGCTATGGCAGAAGTTTACATTGGCCTTCAGCAGGGAACTATTGACGCTCAGGAAAATGGTATTGAGACAGTTTATGCTAACAAAGTATATGAACAGCAGAAATACATGATCTTCACCAACCACCTTCCTTCATCTCGTATCCTCCTCATGAACGAGGCGATTTATCAGTCACTTAGTGATGCTGATAAGAAGATCGTTGACGAAGTTGGTAAGGCTGCAGTTCTTTATGCACGTGAGCAGTGCGACGCAAGAGCTAATGATCGTAAGGAACTCATGGCTCAGGCCGGTATCGAATACATTGACCTTGAAGCTTCTGTACTTGAAGAGCTTATGGGCAAATGTGATTCAATCTACAATGATGTTCGTAAGTCATGCGGCGATGAAGTTGTAGATATGCTTATTAATGCAGTTAATGCAGCAAAATAATTACCTCTTGCATTAATTAAATAAAGGGCCACCCGGTAAAACGGGTGGCCTGATTTAATTTAAGAATTATTATTTGTTATCGTCCATGTGACGCTGTGCTTTGTCTGCGTACTTGGTGATAGTAGTAACAAGTGCGATAGCAGAAACAGCAACTGCCTCAAAGAGAACAAGCTTTCCAACAAGTACATCAGCCATGCATGTAAGATAGATTGAGTATGCAAGGTTGAATACGCAAAGGATAAGGCTTACTGCAAGACCAAGGTCTTTGCCGATTGAAAGGATTGCGAAATTGCATGCCATGATAACATCAAGAGCGATGAAGATAGCGAAAAGCGGGCCGAGAACGTTGTCGTCATTTGCACAGGTAGCTGCAATCAGTGTAAGAACTGAAAGAGAAGAGAGCAGCATGAAGACACGCAGGAACATGAAACCCTTCTTTTTGAAATCCATTGCGATGTAGATGAAACCTGCAACAAGCGCAAGAAGATCAACGATGGTAACAGCGGTATATTCCGGACCGTTGTTTCCAGCAAGAACGTAAGCGCAACCTACAGCGGCAAGAGCTGCGAGGATAACGCATACTGCCAGAGCCAGCATCTTAACGGCATCAAAGGCAGCTTTTTTTGATTGATTTGAACTCATAATACAACCTCCTTATATTGTTTATTATAGCGCACTTTATTTTTTAAGTAAATCACGAATTTCGGTAAGTAAAAGTTCTTCCTTAGAAGGTTCGGGATCGGGAGCAGGAGCGGGAGCTTCTTCTTCCTTCTTCTTCTGCATAGAGTTGATACCCTTAATCAGAAGGAACAGAACGAGAGCTGTCAGAATGAAAGTGATAACCGCAGAAATCAAAGCACCGAAGAGAAGCTCTGCATTTCCGTTGGGAGTTTCAATGCTGACAATAAGAGCATTTTCGAGATCCATATTGCCGGTGATAAGACCAAGCAGAGGATTTAAAATGTTCGTAACGAGAGCATTTACTATGGCGGTAAATGCACCGCCGATAATAACGCCTACGGCAAGGCCGATAACGTTACCCTTTGAGATAAACTCTTTGAATTCGCCCATAAACTTCTTCATAATTCTTACATCCTTTCCGGCGCTGAAAAACCAAGCATATAAATGCAGTCATTCAGGACGCGCAATATTAGTGAAAGTAAGGCAATGTAGCCGGCCTTTTTATCTTCATCAGCTTCGGCGAGAATCTTGACCTCGTGATAGAAGCTGTTGAAAGCATTTGATAACTCGTAAATGTACTGACAAATGCGGTGGGGAGCGAGCTCACGAGCCGCACCTTCGATAACATCATTGGCTCTTGCGACAAGAAGCTGAACAGACTTTTCAGAAGGTGATGAAGCCGGAAGCAGTTCATCCTTAATTACCCCACCATTGTCTGTATACTTACGGAGAATGGATTTGATACGGACCATGGTGTAGAGAATATACGGCCCGGTATTTCCCTCAAAAGAGGAAAAACGATCTGTATCAAATACATAATCCTTGGTAGCCTGATTGGAGAGGTCACCGTATTTTAAAGCAGCGAGACCGATAATACCGGCGGTCTCATCGGTGATTTCACTTTCATTCATGCCGGAAGCTGACATACGCTCTTTTACTGCAGAATTAATCTCGGAGATGAGATTCTCGAGACGCATAACGCCGCCCTCGCGGGTCTTGAAAGGCTTGCCGTCACGACCGTTCATAGTACCGAAACCGATAAATGTAAGGTTTGTATCCTCGGGTATGATGCCTGCCTTTTTCGCAACTCTGAATACCTGAACGAAATGCATGTCCTGGCGCTTATCAACTACGTAGATGACATGATTGGGCGTAAAATCGCGCTCACGCTGTACTAAAGTAGCAAGATCGGTAGTTGCATAAAGCGAAGCCCCGTCTTTTTTAAGAATAATGCAGGGAGGAATCTCCTTGGAATCCTCAGGGAGGGCAACGTCTACTACCTGAGCGCCTTCTGACTCATGCATGAGATTCTTCTCACGAAGAGCAGCAAGCATATCGGGAATGTATTTTTGAGCGTCGCTTTCGCCGTTCCAAAGCTCAAAATTAACATCAAGCTTAGCATAGTTTTTCTTTAAATCATTGACAGACACATTAATGATATGTCTGAACAGGGCGGTGTAACCACGATGCCCCTGCTGAAGAAGCGCAGTAGCCTCATGAGCCTTTGCCGCAAATGCTTCATCAGTCTTGGCGCGGGCGCTTGCGGTGGGGTATATATCCTCAAGATCACTGATGGTAAAAGGCGCTTCCGCGGGATAATCACCCGAGAAATTATCATCAAAATAAGGAAGCTCGGGCTTGCGCTCTGCGAGCTCAGCAATAATAAGGCCCATCTGCAGTCCCCAGTCACCGAGGTGCACATCGCCTATGGTTTTGTAGCCGTTAAAATTAAGAATGCGTTTAATTGCTTCACCGATAACGGCAGCACGCAGATGACCTACATGAAGAGGCTTTGCTACGTTAGGCCCGCCGTAATCAATGATGGCGGTCTGTCCGGCACCGATACCGGATATGCCGTATTTCTCAGCAGCCGCAATCTGATTTAGGTAATCAGCAAGGGCTGATGGGGAAAGCGTAAGATTGATAAACCCCGGCGCGGCAGCGGCTGCAGATTCGAAAAAAGCTCCCTCGTCTGCATTAAGTGAAGATACTACTTCATTTGCAATTTGAAGAGGAGCTTTATGATAAACCTTTGCTGCGACCATCGCACCGTTGCATTGGTACTCTGCAAGGTCAGGCCTGTTTGAGAGGACCGCACGCACGCCGTCTATACTGTAGCCGGCGGATGCAAAAGCAGCAGAAAGTTTACTTGAAATAATGTCAATAATACTATCCATAATTTAGAATATTATATAATAGATTTTTTAGAATTACCACTCAAATTTAAAGATTGTTTGCTGAAGATATTTATCATCTTTCTTTAGCGTGACAGAGGGGAATTCAGGACGATTCGGAGCGTCAGGATAGTGTTGCATTTCAAGCGTAAAGCCGGTTTTAAGGCCGCTGTAGACCTGACATCCTATATCTGTAGTACCGCAATATAATTTGATACCTGATTTATCGCCTATAGCCTGAGCCGCAATCTTCATGGCGGATGTAGCAGGTGACAGGCAGAAATTGTCATCATATGGGTGATCCGAGATCGGACGCATCACGCGAAAGTCGTAGTGGGTACCTTCAACATCGAGCAGGCGACCTGTAGGAAGGAGCGAGCTGTCAGTTTCGGTAATTGCATTTGCATTAATTTCAAGAAGCTGATCAAATACATCTCCGGAATCTCTGCCATTTAAATTGAAATATATGTGGTTTGTGAAATTAACGGGAGTATCAGCGTCACTTGTAGCCTGATAAGTTATGCAAAAATCATTTTCCTCGCTAAGTGAGTACATGCATGCCACGGAAAGATTGCCGGGATATCCCTCATCGGCTTCTGTACTGTAATAAGAGAATACAACAGTGTCATCAACTATTTCCCCATGAAATACAGTATCACGGAAGATGCCGTGCAGGTGGTTGGGCCCTTCGTTCGGAGTAAGTGCGTATGTCATTCCGTTAAGTGAAAAAGAAGAGTTACTGATTCTGTTGGCAACTCTGCCGACAAATGAGCCGAAGTAGTATTGCTTATATCCGTGAAAATAGTATTCATTTATTGAATCCCAGCCGAGGACTACGTTGACATTTTTGCCATCTTTAGGGATTATAATGTCTTTTACAATACAGGCGTAGGAGAGGACATGTACCTCCATACCGTTAGAATTTTTTAGAATATACTCGGTAATCTCGCGACCGTCATCAAGGACATCAAACTTTTTTGCTGTTATCATAATTTGCTCCTGAAAAAATTGTTGCCCATATTATAGCATAAAAAGCAAGTTTTTTATTGACTTTTTTTATTATAGGTAGTATCTTGTACGGGCGGTAATAACCGTAATTCTTGTAAAGGAGTAACCATATGGACACAGGCAGTAGTGGTAATTCGTCAGGTCGAAGTAGCATCCCGGGACACTTGTGCCGTATGAGTGCCCCGGTCTGATACTCCGTCCTGCACGCATTTCCTATTATTTGATTTTACAAAGAGAGGAGAATTGCGATGGCAGAGCGCAGTGAAGTCACAATCGCCGAAACGCTATGCACGCTTCTCGGCGAGAAAAAATACTCAACAGTAAGAGATATTCTTATAACTATGAACCCTGCGGATGTAGCGGCCGTACTTGAAGATATCGGCAGCGAATCTATTCCGCGTCTTTTCCGTCTGCTTCCCAAGGAGCAGGCTGCTGAAACTTTTGTCGAAATGGATCCTGATTATCAGGAACTTCTAATCAAGGGCTTTTCTGATATAGAGCTTAAAGAAGTTCTGGATGAGCTCTATGTTGATGATGCAGCTGATCTGGTCGAAGAAATGCCGGCAAATGTTGTCCGCCGTATATTGGCGGCTGCAGCTCCTGAGATGCGCCGTGATATCAACAGTATCCTGAAGTATCCGGAAGATTCAGCAGGCTCGATCATGACGACAGAGTATGTATCGCTGCGTCCTTCGATGACTATCGAAGAAGCGATACTGCGCATACGCAGAACAGGCGTTGATAAAGAGACCATATATACAGGTTATGTAACAAAGGACCGTTACCTGCTCGGCATTTTGTCAGTAAAGGACCTTTTGCTGGCACCTGATGATGATGTAAGAGTCAAGGATATTATGGACACAAATGTCATCTCGGTTAACACACATACTGACCAGGAGGAAGTTGCGCAGATGTTCGCAAAGTACAATCTGCTTGCACTTCCTGTAGTAGATTCCGGTAATCGTATGGTTGGTATAGTAACAGTCGATGATGTAATCGATGTTATTCAGGAAGAGGTTACAGAGGATATCGAAATGATGAACGCTATGCGTCCTTCTGAGAAGACGTATTTGCATTCAAGTCCTATCGACTTATTCAGACAGCGTTTCCCCTGGCTGATGCTGCTTATGGTATCTGCAACATTTACCGGTATGATAATAACCGGATTTGAGAATGCACTGTCGGCGCAGCTCGTTCTTACGATGTTTATTCCGATGCTTATGGGAACGGGTGGTAACTCCGGCTCACAGTCTGCGGTTACGGTTATCCGCGCTATGTCTGTCGGTGACATCGGACTATCTGATGTAGTTAAGGTTATCTGGAAGGAGATCAGGACCGCCGTACTGTGCGGACTGGGTCTCGGTATCATATGCTTTTTAAAGATAATGATTATTGACCGTATGCTGCTTGGCAATGATGATATATCAGTTATTATTGCACTTACTGTAAGCTTGGCAATAGCCGTAATAGTGCTTGTCGCAAAGACTATTGGTTGTGTCATACCTATGCTTGCAAAGAAAATCGGTGTCGATCCGGCGGTTATATCTTCACCTCTGCTTACCACGATGGTTGATGCACTTTCACTTCTTATATATTTCTCAATCGTGCAGGCACTATTGTTTTGATTAATTTATGAACGATGATATCTCAATAAAAAAATGCAATCTTTGTCCGCGTATGTGCGGGATAGACAGAACGGCGGGTGAGACCGGATATTGCCGGATGCCCGCCGGCATTTTTGTTGCGAGAGCGGCACTTCATCATTGGGAGGAGCCGTGTATCGCCGGGACGCATGGCGCGGGTGCGGTGTTCTTTACCGGTTGCAATCTTCGCTGCATTTTCTGCCAGAATTATGAGATATCAGGTGGCGAATGCACCTCATCTAAGGAAATAAGTACAGATAAGCTTGCGGATATTTTCCTCGATTTGCAGTCTCAGGGCGCTGACAGTATAGATTTGGTTACGCCTACACATTATATGCCTTCTATTTGCGATGCGCTGGATATGGCAAAGATGAAAGGGCTGCACCTCCCGGTTGCATATAATTGCAGCGGTTATGAGAGAAGAGAGGTTATAGAAAAACTTGAGCCTTATGTTAATGCGTATATGCCGGATTTTAAATACTGGAGTGATGAAACTGCCGTCGCATACAGTAATGCACCTTCTTACGTTTCATTTGCCAAAGCTGCGATTGCCGAGATGGTTTCACAGAAGAAACTTGCTTTTGATGACAAGGGTATTATGACAAGCGGCGTACTCGTGCGTCATCTTGTACTCCCGGGACATACAAAAGAATCTATAGCGTTGCTACATTATCTTGCTGATACCTACGGGGATGATATTTATATCAGCATCCTCGGTCAATATACACCTATTCCCCGTGTCCTTTCTGATAGCAATCTCGGACGCCGTCTTACTCGCCGCGAATACGATAAAGTTGTTGATACAGCTATCGATATAGGTCTTGAAAATGTATATATCCAGGACATTTCTTCAGCAAATTCTACATTTACTCCAGATTTTGACGGAACCGGAATAATATGATAATATAATAATAATTTCCCATATAGGAGGTTAATTTATGAAGGGACTTAACATAATGCAAAAGACTGCAAAGATTCGTTTTGTAGCCGGGTTAATTATTGTCGGACTTCTTATGGCGGGCATTGCCGGATTTGTCATTTACAAAAATCAAGGGGTTCAGTATATCGAGACAAATGCCACCATCACAGCAGTATTTCCGCGTGAAGAGTATGAGGATAATACTCTTGTTACCAGATATTACTGCAATATTGATTATGTGGTTGATGGCGTTACATATTCAGAGGATGAGATTATCGGTCCGGATGGCGCACAGGTAGGTGACCTTTATGCAATTAAGTATGATGCTGCAAATCCGGAAAGATGGCAGACCGCAGGCGGTGATTACATCATATACATCGTTCTTGCAGTTGGCGTTATAGCTTTTGTCGCCGGCATAATTTCTCTTGTTAAAGCAATCAAACAAAAGACAAAAGATATGAATGTATACGATCAGGTAAAAGCTGATGATGCGACTGCAGAGGCGAGAGTTGCCGAAAGAAACGCAATGAGCTTCGCCGAGAATCAGGATTATCTGTTCCATTTTGATAATAAAATCAAGCAGGGCTACATTATGAAGGATGAGGCGGGACAGCCTGTCTATGAGGCAAAGATGCTCAAGATGACAGCACTTAAGCCTTTTCAGTATGAGTTTATAAACCATGTCAGCGGAAACCGTAAGACCTATGAGGTTGGACATACCGTAAGTTCAACGATGTCCGGTCCCATTCCCGTTCTCGGACAGATCCCGATAAGTTGCTCATTTAAACTCAACGGAACTGACATCTGGCAGTATATAGGATCAAAAGGCTACAGCTTTGATATGAGCCTTCAAGGTATAAAGCCTATATATGAAGTAAAGTATTACGGAACCCCTGTGGCACATATTGAGACAGTCGGGACAAATGCCGTCACCGGTAAAGACTACAAGCTCGGCAACATTCCGGTAAATGGTCAGTTCAAGATCAACTGCAGCCCGGACGAACTGGACATGATGTTCATAATCGCATTCGCTATCACAAGAGCAATATTCTTTGAAGCAGATTAAATAACAATCTGCAAATAATCGAGAAAGGAACTGCTACGGCAGTTCCTTTTTTGGTGCAAATACTATTTTGATTTTCTTATAATTGAAATCGGCACTCTGTTGTGCTATAATTCGACAAAAATGTAATAATTATTACAAAAATACATGCATATTAGAAAAAATAAAAACATTTATGCTATTTTGAGGAATTGAGATGAAACCACTTTTTTCTAAAGAATATATTAATACATGCAGACAGCCAGAACTAGATGTTTTTAAGGGCATCGCTATTTTTGTTATGGTTTTCACACATACAATTATGTGGCATCTACCGGAAGATATGGCTTCTGCCGGGACTGACTTGTTGTACAAGATTGGACTAGTGTTTTCAGGTCCTCCCGAGGCACCGGCATTCATGTTTTGTATGGGGCTAGGAATATGGTTTTCAGCATATAACCACGGTAACAGGCAATCTTTACTTGAAGGCTATCTTCCGGGAGGCTTGTTCAAGAGAGGTTTGTACATATTTATTGTAGGCCTGATAATCAATGTTATTAGAGCTTTGATTTTACCGGGAGTCGCTTATCTGATTGATCCTGATCCGTATTATTTAGAAGCAATGCTGAACTTCTTCGGTTCTGACATTTACCAGTTTGCCGCACTGGCATTGTTTACTATGGCAATAATACAAAAACTTCATATTAAAGCAATATGGATGCTACCTATCGGACTAGTATTTTCCGGACTTGGTTGGTTGCTTAGGGGAGTATCAACCGGAATCAGAGCACTAGACCTTTTTCTTTCACTAATATGGGGATCTTCTGAGTACGCTTTTTTCCCTCTCCTGAATTGGTTTATATTCCCGGTAGTAGGCTTTTTGGTTGCAAAATACCTCGCAAGATGTGTGAACAAGACTAAATTATATACTATATGCGGTATTTTAGGTGCGGTGTTATACAACGCATACGTTATATACTGCATGATAACAGATAGTGGCTTCTTGTATATCGGTGAATATGATGGCTTCTATGCCATGTCATCTATAGATATGCTGTTTTATATGGCGGCGGTATTGGAATTTATCAGTATAGCTTATGTAATAACCAGAGTATTCAAAAAGTGTAGTTTTAAACTGCTCTATAGATGGAGCCATAATATTATGGAGATGTATTCATTCCAGTGGATATTAATCATTCTCAGTTGTTCTATCGAAGTGTTATTTGATATAGAGTTGTTGCCGTTTGTAGTTATTTTGCTAATTGGGTTTATTGTTCTCATACTCTGCGATATTTTGTCAGAAAAGTTCAATAATCAGGTTAAACCAAAGCTCATGCACAAGTTCTCAAAATAATAGGTGGAAAGCATTTGAATACGAAATCTTTATTTAACAAATTGTTTTCAGCAGATTACGTAAATATAGGAAGACAAAAAGAACTTGACGTTTTTAAAGGCATGGCTGTGGTGTTTATGACATTAATCCATGTTTCCGGTTTATTTGCCACGACAGAACAGTTATCGTCACCTCTCGGAGACTTTATTTACAATATTATTGGCGGACCATTCGGAGCTCCTTCGTTTATGGTATGTATGGGAGTAGGTATATGGTATGCAGCATACAACAAGACAGGCAAAGACGATATTGAGCACGGTATCATTCCAGACGGACAATTCAAGCGAGGTTTATTTATATTCATATGCGGTGTAATTATTAATCTTGTTACAACCGTTATTATGCCTTACATCGGTTATCTGATAGAAGAAGATGAGAAACTACTGCTACAGATGGATAAATTTTGGGGTTGTGATATATACCACTTTGCAGGTCTGGCGCTGATGCTCCTTGGTGCTCTTCGGGTATTAAAGGTTAAAGTAAAATGGTTGATACCTATAGCGCTTTTTATGAGCATTGCAGGAACATTGTTGAGACATGTTTCGACAGGAGTTCCCGTACTTGATATCATCGGCAATTTTTTATGGGGTATAGATTATAACTCATACTTTCCGCTCCTGAACTGGTTCATATTCCCGGTTGTTGGTTTTGTGGGATCTTATTACTTTGCACGCTGCAAGGATAAAAGTTTGTTTTATCTAGTATCCTCAATTGGCGGTACTGTAATGATATCAGCATATATAGCTTTCTGCCTGCTAACAAGTACAGGGTTTACAGCATTTTCTTTCTATGGATATACACCGGATGCAGGTTATGACTTAATTACAGATTATGGTTTTTATTGGTGTTCTACTATAGATTCGATATTCTTCCTCGGAGCGGTTATGTGCGTTTTTGGCATATCATACGCTATTACACAGATATTTAGAGATTATTCATTCCCAGTATTGACCAAGTGGGGAAAAAATCTGATGGCGATGTATTCACTTCAGTGGGTATATATTGCGATTGCTTACGGGATTGTGTTTATGACTACCGAAGAGGAACTCCCTATATGGTGCGTGCTGTTGGCGACGGCCGTTGTGTTGTTGCTAACAGATATTACTGTAACTTTATATAAAAAGATACTGAAACCTGCGATTAAGAATGCAATATCAAAAAGGAGAAGAAATGAAGAGGTTTAATGAAATTGATTTTGCCAGAGCAATACCTCTGCTTATTATGCCTATTGTACATGTGTTTGAGGAATTTGATTGGTGGGGCTATCTTGATGAGGGAGCAATGGACTTCGGGACGATTCTCATGATTCTGTGCGTATTCGGACCGGCGATATTCATGTGCATACTTGGCATGAATATTGCTTTTTCTTCGCATACATCACCTCAGGAGCTTGCCAAGCGCGGTGTTATTACAATTGGTATTTTCTTTGCTCATAACCTTTTGAGATTTTTGCTCCCTGCACTTACGGTTTATTTTACATCCGGTGGAGAAGAAGATTGGGCGATAGCTGACGGCTTTTCGGATTTTTGCATGTCAGATATTCTCTTTTTCGCAGGTGCAGCATTCTTGTTCTTTGCACTTATGAAAAAGATAAATGCTTCAGTTCCTACTGTATTTGCAATTGCACTTCTTATGCTGACTGTAAATATGTGGTTCTTCCCATCTGATTCTCTGGTTCCGACAGGTGAGTCACCATGGTATAATGAACTTATAGGAAATATCTTCCATGTATCAGAAGAAGGAGCATTTCCGATGTTTACCTGGATGCTTTATCCTGTTAGCGGATATGCAATCGGATTAAATATGAAGAAATTAAACGATGAGAAAGAACTTTACAGTTTTTACGGAAAGTTATTCGTTGTATCTGCAGCTGCGCTACTCGCGCTTTGTGTATGTATGTACACATTCGATATAGATTTCGTAGTTGTTGCTGCAGCACCTTTAAATGCAAATATTACAGATTTGTTCAGCATTATGCTTAATTTACCGATTGCAGGAATGGCAATTGCTTTTGCGGCTTTCATATACAGAGGTATTAAGGAAGTAGCCTCACAGAAGGTTCTTAATGCAATCACCGACATTTCAAAAGCCATCATGATATTTTACATAATTCATTGGATAATTATTGGATGGATGGAATATATGATGTATGATTTGGAGGAATCATATTGCATAAGCACCGGAGTTACAATTCTTATCGGACTTGGGGTTATGACAGTATCATTGGCTCTTGCAATTCCGATTCAGAAAAAGCGTGAAAAGATAAAGGCGGCTAAGCGTGCGGTGAAAGAAGTAACAGCATTATTATAGGATGGTTTTATATGGCTATAGTTGAATTCCAAAATGTATCAAAATCTTTCGAATTGGGCGATAGAAAACTTACCGTACTCAATGATATTAATATTGAGCTTGAAGAGGGGAAGTTTATTGTTATTCTTGGGCCTTCAGGCGCAGGAAAAAGTACTTTTCTGAATTTACTTGGTGGTTTGGATTCTCCTTCAAGTGGAAAGATTATCGTAGACGGACAGGATATTGCTACGCTATCCGAAAATGAACTTGCTGAATATCGTGCAAGTAAAGTTGGCTTTATATTTCAGTTCTACAATTTGATTCCGACGTTGACGGTATATGAAAATGTAAACTTAATTCGCGAAATTGTCCCGAATGCTCTTCCTACAAAAAAAATGCTCAAAGAAGTTGGACTTGAGAACCATTTGAAAAAGTTTCCCTCATCATTATCAGGCGGAGAGCAGCAGCGTGTATCTATAGCCAGAGCACTTGTTAAAAACCCCAAGATTCTGCTATGCGATGAGCCCACAGGAGCGTTAGACTCAGAAACCGGAGTTATGGTATTAAAGGTACTTCTTTCGATGGCACGCAATTATGGAAAGACCATAGTTGTTGTTACTCATAACAATAATATTGCTAAAATTGCCGATACCGTAATCGAGATTAATAGCGGAAAAATTGTGTCCTGTACAAATAACAATAACCCAAAAGAAATTGACGATATTAAGTGGTAAGGAGAAATAGTATTCATGCTGATTAATAAGATATGGAGAACTCTGTGGCAATACAAAGCCCAGTTTATAGCCATGATTATTATGATTGCATTCGGTGTAGGCATATTTAATGGCTTTAACATGGAGTGGGTCAGCCTTGAAGATGATTTGGGCAGATTTTTTGATGAAACTACCCTTGCTGACTACAGCATATATATAGAGTCAGATGAAAATACTGCTGATGAGGATAAAATATTTCTTCCGTCGGACCATGTTGCCATTCTTGATTCTGGACTTGTAACTTATGCCACAAGAACGCTGTCACTTGAAGCGGCAGTCAAAGAACGCGATGGAGACAACTTAGGAATATATGTCCCCGAGGATGCTATTGTATCCGGATTCGTACTTGATGACACCAGTGAACCTTTCGACAGCAGAAGTGAAGACGGAGTTTGGCTTTCTTCACAATATGCTGCAGTTAACGGTTTTTCAGTCGGAGATCCGATTACATTGTTATCAGGCGAATATACGTTGAATGGGCGTGTAGCAGGTCTTGTATGTGGAGTCGATTACCTAGTATGCCTACGCGATGAGAATCAAAGAATGCCGGATTACGAAACGTTCGGATATGCATATGTATCCCCAAGGCTTGTATCAGAAGCAGTAGGGACCAATTATATATTTAATCAGATGAATGTTACATCTGATTTGGATAAAGCCACTTTCATACAAGAAGTAGAAAATCTATTTCCTTCAAAGACGATACTTATTGTGGCTAAAGAAGATACTACAACATACATCGAAGCTCAACTCCAAATTGAAGAAGGCCAGATTATGAGCCGTATTCTTCCTGCCCTTTTCTTAGCAATATCTGTTCTAACGATGATTTCTACGATGAACCGTCTTACAATCAAAGAAAAACTCCAGATAGGCACTTTAAAAGCACTTGGCTTCAAAAACAGGCAGATAATAACACATTATTCAATATATTCAATCGTAATAGGAATTCTCGGTATAACCCCCGGCATCGGAATAGGATATCTTGTTGCGGGCATAATTATGAATCCCCAAGGTACTATGGGTACATATTTTGATATGCCTTACTGGGATATTATACTACCAAAAACCTGCTGGGTTGTCACAGCCTTGTTGCTTCTTTTGTTTGCAAGTGTAGGCGCGATTTCTGTTGGAAGGCTTTTACACGGACCTGCGGCACAGGCACTCCGCCCGTATGTTCCGAAAAGAATAAAACCTCTGCTTATTGAGAAACTAAAGCTTTTCAGAAAAGCAAAGTTTGCTACTAGGTGGAACTTAAGGGATGTATTTAAAAACAAGATACGAACGACAATGAGCATTATCGGTGTTGCAGGGTGTATGATGATGCTCGTATCTGCAGTAGGCTTAAAAGATACTATGAATGTTTATGTTGATGTCTATTATAATGGCGCGCTCGGATATACAACCCGTATTATTACTTCGGATGGCACTTCTAAAGATAGCGATTTGGCATTGGCAGAAAAATACGGAGGTAATTACAGCGGATCCGTTGCTATAGAAACCGAAGGAGTAGCTGCGTCGCTTGATGTATATAATATTGACACAAATGTTGAGCATAAGATGATACGCTTTATTTCCGCAAAAGATGAAAGTTATCTGGATGTGCCGACAGCAGGGGCATATATATGTGAGCGTCTTTCTAAAAAATTAAATGTTAATTTAGGAGATAAAATCACAGTACATTCTTACGGCAAAAAAGATAGTTTTGAATTGGTTGTGGTAGGCATTATGCGTGCAGTTACACAATCTATTGCAATATCTGCCGATTACGCAAAAGAGATCGGAATAAATCATGATGTGGATGTTATCTATACAAGTGCCACCATATCGGAGATCGAAAGAGTGTCAGGAATAAAGGATATTCAGGATAAGCAGACCATAATGAACGCTTTTGATAACTTTATGGAACTGATTAATCTAATAATTGAAATTTTATTAGTCACGTCAATTATTCTTGGAAGCACTGTTTTATACAATCTTGGAATGATGGGATATACGGAACGTTATAAGGATATGGCTACATTAAAAGTCCTCGGATTTAAAAATAAGGCTATCGGAGGAATCCTGATAAGTCAAAATCTATGGATTACAATAGCAGGTATTATCATCGGATTCCCTGCAGGATATTTAATCCTCGATTATCTAATCGACGAACTGGGAAATGAATACGAGATGGTTACTTCCATAGGCCCTGCTACGGTCTTCGTAAGTGTACTGGTGACTTTGGGAGTTTCGATAGTTGTCGCCATTATCATTGCAAGAAAGAACAGAAATATAGATATGGTTGAAGCTATGAAGGGCGCTGAATAATTTAAGAAAAAAGTGCTTGCATTTTTTCTTCGATTTTGGTATAGTACGAATGTTCTGTATTTTACAGATTAGTTTTTGGAGGTGATATTATGGCCAAATGTTCAGTATGCGGAAAGGCAGCTCATTTCGGAAATATGGTGAGCCATTCACATAGAAGATCTAACAAGATGTGGA
>JAZRXC010000017.1:0-37694 GCA_045600025.1 Lachnospiraceae bacterium | reverse complement strand
TACGAATGTACACTGCAGTTATTGTAGCACAAAAAATAAGAATGCGGCAGATGGATTTATATTTGCGGCAAAACTGTGCTATACTGTAATTTATGAAACAGGAAACTGACGGAAAAATAATACTGCCTGAAGCTTTTGCGGCGCGAATGAAAGAAGATCTCGGCGGTGAATATGATGCATTTGCCGAAAGCTATGAAAGACCTCTTGCCGGCGCGCTTAGAATAAGCAGAAGATACAGCGTAGAAAAGCTCAAGGCGCGGACCGGTTGGCCTCTTACAAAAGTGCCGTGGTCGCTTGATGGCTATTATTACAACGAAGCTGACCGCCCCGGCAGGCACCCTCTTCATGAAGCAGGCGCCTACTACATGCAGGAGCCTTCCGCGATGAGCGTAGCCGCAGCTGCAGACATACGGCCCGGTATGAGAGTGCTCGATCTATGCGCTGCTCCCGGCGGAAAAAGCTGTGCCCTCGCGGATGCACTGTCAGGCAGCGGACTTCTTATCGCAAATGAAATAATCCCAAAACGTGCGGCGGTTCTCTCACAGAACGTAGAACGCATGGGGCTTGCAAATACAATAGTAACAAATGAAACTCCCGAGCATATCGCGGAGCGGTTCTGCGAATTCTTTGACAGAGTAGTTGTCGATGCTCCCTGCTCCGGCGAAGGCATGTTCAAAAAAGAGCCGGATGCCCTTAGCATGTGGAGTCCCGAGACCGTAAGAATGTGCGCCGCGCGCCAAAAAGAAATATTGGAAAAGGCCGCTTCTTGCGTTGCTCCGGGCGGAAAGCTTATATATTCAACTTGTACATTTGCCCGTGAGGAAGATGAGGAAAACATCGCGTGGTTCCTTGCGCGCTTTAGCGAGTATTCCCTTATCTCCGAAGAAAAGCTTCTTCCGCATAAGATAGAAGGCGGCGGGCACTACGTAGCGGTGCTGCAAAAAAGCGGCAAGGCGGAGCCCTCTCCTGCAAGAGGCAAATTAAAATCAAACCGCACGCAGGCAGAAGAGTGGAAGCACTTTGCTGCCGCGTATATGCCGAACTACATTTATGATAAAAGCCTCCTGCTTTCTTTCGGAGATCATCTGTATCTGATGCCCGAAGCGATTAATCTCGACGGAATAAAGGTAACGCGCCCCGGTCTTGAACTGGGCTATATGGATCACGACCGATTTGTGCCGTCATTTGCCCTTGCGCATGCGCTCCTGCCCGGCGAATTCTCGCAGGTAGTTGAACTAAGCGATGAACAGGCGGCAGCCTATATAAACGGTGAGGTTCTTTTCTGTGCGGACGGCTTTTCGGGATATACTCTGCTATGTATAGATGGAGTTGGGCTCGCATTCGGAAAAACTTCCGGCGGACAGATTAAAAATCACTACCCGAAAGGGCTCCGGCGTGGTATCATAATTTCATAATTTTCAAATGAGGAACTTGTATGAACAACTCTTTTTCGGTATCAGAAATATTTGCCAGTCGCGTATTTGATATGGAAAGTCTGCGCGAGCGCGTCTCCGCAGAGGTTTTTGCAGAGCTGCAGTGCTCATTAAATGAAGGCGCAGAGCTGTCGCTTGCAACGGCAGAGCAGGTTGCCGGCGCTATGAAAGACTGGGCGACCGAGCACGGCGCGACCCATTTCACGCACTGGTTTCAGCCGCTCACAGGAGTGACTGCCGAAAAACACGTTTCCTTTATCAGTGTTCCCGATGAAAATTATAACGTAATATCCGAATTCTCAGGCAAAGAACTCGTAAGAGGAGAGCTTGATGCGTCCGCTTTCCCTAACGGCGGTCTGCGTGCAACCTTCGAGGCACGCGGCTACACTACCTGGGACTGCTCGTCGCCCGCATTCTTAAAAGAAGATTCCGTAGGTACGATTTTGTGCATTCCTACTGCTTTTTGTACATACTCCGGTGACGCTTTGGACTTAAAGACTCCGCTGCTTCGCTCAATGGAAGCCATAAACAAAGCTTCGCTTCGCCTTCTGCGAGCGCTCGGTGACGATGTGACACGCCGCGTTATACCGATGACAGGCGCGGAGCAGGAATATTTCCTGATATCAAAAGAAAAATACCGTGCGCGCAAGGACCTTATCTATACCGGCCGTACGCTTTTTGGTGCTATGCCGGCCAAGGATCAGGACGTTGCTGCGCATTATTCGGGCAGCATCAGCGACAGGACCGGTGCTTTTATGAAAGCGGTAAATGAAGAGCTCTGGCGTTACGGAGTACCCGCTAAGCTGCAGCACAATGAATTTGCCCCGGCGCAGCATGAAATCTGCTCCGTATATATGACCGCAAATATCACGGCCGACCAGAATCAGCTGATTATGGAGACCTTGAAAAAGGTTGCTGATCGTCAGGGACTGGCTTGCCTTCTTCATGAGAAGCCTTTTGCCGGTATAAACGGCTCCGGCAAGCACAACAACTGGTCTCTGATAACAGATACCGGCGCAAATCTTATGGATCCCGGTAAGAATCCGGAAGAAAACGTTCGCTTCCTTCTGGTTCTTGCCTGCATCATTGCCGCTGTTGACAGACATGCGGCCCTGCTCAGACTCTCCGCTGCAAATCCCGGTAATGATTACCGTCTCGGCGGACATGAAGCGCCGCCTGCCATTATCTCCGTATATCTCGGCGATGCGCTCGGACGTGAGCTTGACAGCATCCTTCAGTCCGGCTTTGCTTCAAATGTAGGAGAGAGCGAGAGGCTCAAGACCGGCGTTCCTTTCCTTCCGGTATTCAAGAAGGATATGACCGACCGGAACCGCACGTCCCCATTTGCCTATAACGGCAATCGCTTCGAGTTCCGTATGGTCGGCTCATCAGATTCTGTTGCAAGCTCGACTACGGTTCTTAACAGTATAGCCGCGCAGGCGTTTAATGAGGCTGCTGCTCGCATAGAAGCAGCTGATGATAAGCTTGATGCGGTATACGGGATCATTCGCGAATACGTCTCTGAGCACAAAAAAGTTCTCTTTGATGGCAACGGATATTCTCAGGAATGGACTGATGAAGCTGAAACAAGAGGCCTCCCGAACCTGCCGAGTATGGTTGATGCAATCCCCGCGCTTACTTTCCCGGAAACGGTTGATATGTTTGAGCGCCTCGGCGTGCTTTCTGCCGCCGAACTTTCTGCTCGTGCGGAGATTCGCTACGAGACCTTCTCAAATCAGATGCATATTGAATCTCTTGCCATGCTGAACATTGCAAATAAGCAGCTCATCCCGGCAGTTATAAAATACACCGAGCAGCTGGCTGCGGCAATAAATACCATAAAGCAGACCGGTACCGAGAGTGACACCTCACACCAGGAGAGCCTTCTCGTTAGGGTTTCTACGCTGCTTGCGCAGGCTGGCCACGCCGCACACGCGCTCGACGAGGCAATTGCTCTGACAGAGGCAAATGTAAATATCGCAACCAAGGCCCGTATGTATAAGGATCTTGTGAGACCTTCCATGGATGCGCTGCGCATGCCTCTCGATCAGCTTGAAAAGCTTGTGGATAAATCGCTATGGCCGATTCCTTCATACGGCGACATACTTTTTGAGATCTGAATATAACTAAAGGTCCTGCCAACCGGCAGGATTTTTATTATTTGCACACTTAAGGCCCTGCCAATCGGCAGGGCCTATTCAAAAGGGAGGGAGCCTTTCGGCTCTATTATGAAAAAACTTGTTGTCATCTACGCTATTATAGTATCTCCCTTTATTTAACAAACAATTCTTTTTAAGTAAATGTTTTTAAAACAAATTATGAACAAATTATGAACGGCCAAGAGCCTTATTTAGTGCTTCTTGTTCTTCTTTTCCAAGCGCGGAGTCCGGCTGGCCGTCTTTTACTTCCTTAACGTACATATAGCAGGAGGTGCGGGAATGCATCGCATTTAAGATAAATCCGTTGTTCTGGTAGTCAAGCAAAGCAAGCGCAAAGCTGGATTGTCCGCCCATTCCGTCAAAGGCGTTGTATTTGACAATGCCCGTCTTGGCAAATGAACCATTTACCCCTTGCTGCGCGTGTTTTAACCTCTCGCGGTTGTCAGCGACCTGATTCTGAAGGAGGCGGACCTTTGTATATGAGTCCATGACCTTGTCTTCCAGCGTCTCGGCGTCCTTGCCACGCATAAAGAAGTCGTATCTTTTGTACATCTTAGCCATAGTAATAAGAATTATCACCAAAAGCGCAAGCAGTACTACAACTACAATCGCAAGAATGATGACAAATGTCCCTGCGTCTATTCCGAGTTTCTGTAACAATGAATCCATCAGTCTTCTCCGTTACCTTTGCAGAGAATCTCTGCAAGTCTCTCAAGTTCCTCAAGAGAATAATATTCAACTACTATTTTGCCTTTTTCTTTATCGTCTCGTTTAAGCGTAACTTTGGTTCCGAGGCCTGCCTTTAAATCGTCTTCAAGTTTCTTATAGAACGCTTTATCTTCTTTTTTCCATGCTGCCTCGCGTGCAGGCTTTTTGACTACTTCGCGACCTTTTGCAAGTTTTTCAGTCTCGCGTACGCTGAGTCCTCGCAGAAGCACCTCTTCTGCAAGCTTTTGCTGCAGTTCTTTTCCTTCAGCTCCCAGTATTGCTCTTGCGTGTCCTTCGGAAAGCTTTCCGTCAATTACATAAGCTCTTACTGATTCCGGAAGCTTAAGAAGACGCAGACGGTTAGCTACCGCTGCACGGCTCTTTGAGAGCTTCTCTGCCAGTTCGTCCTGGCGGATGCCGTGCTCTTTTATAAGAGCAGCATAAGCCTCTGCCTCTTCTATCGGATTCAGATCCTGGCGCTGAATGTTCTCAATAAGCGCTATCTCGCGGATTTCCGTAGGGGTGTAATCGCGAATAATTACCGGAACCTCCTTGAGTCCTGCCTTCTGTGCGGCTCTCCATCTGCGCTCGCCTGCAACTATCTGGTATTTGCCGCCTGTTTTTACTACTATGAGCGGCTGGATGACGCCATATGCGCTGACAGATTTCGTCAGCTCCTCCATCGCCTCGTCATCAAATTTCTTACGAGGCTGCTCGCGGTTTGGCTCAACCAGTGATATTTTAACCATGGCGTCCGGCTGCTGCGGCGCATCATTCTCTTTCTTAATGGCAATGAGGGAGTCTAGTCCTCTGCCTAAACCTTTTTGTGTCGCCATATCATTTTCCTGCTTTCTTAGCTTCTTCTATAACTTCCGCGGCCAGTTTTCGGTAGCTTTCGGCACCGGAAGACGATGAATCATATATATTTATAGGCAATCCGTGGCTGGGCGCCTCGGCGAGCCTTACGTTTCTCGGAATTATGGTACGGTAAATGTGCTGATTAAGGGTGTCACGCACGTTTTCAACAACCTGGAGTGACAGATTTGTTCTTGAATCATACATGGTAAATACTACGCCCTGTATGTAGAGCTTCTCGTTGAGGCGCTCTCTTACAAGATCTATCGTGTGCATGAGCTGTGATAAGCCTTCCAGCGCATAGTATTCACACTGAATCGGTACTAGCACACTGTCCGCAGTAGTAAGCGCATTGATTGTAAGCATGCTGAGCGCGGGCGGGCAGTCGATTATGATGAACTCGTATTTATCGCGTATACCTGCTATGCGGTCGCGCAGAAGATACTCTCTCTTATTAATGTCGAGAAGCTCTACTTCGGCGCCGGCGAGGTTAACGTGCGAAGGGATAACGTCAAGATTCTTGCACGCACAGGTGCAGATGGCATCCGACGCTTCGCAGTCGCCAATTAAAATCTGATATACGCTATTATCAACGTCCTCTTTTTCTATGCCGAGTCCACTCGTAAGGTTGCCCTGCGGATCAATATCTATCGCAAGAACCTTTCTGCCGGTTTCTGCGATACATGCTGCAAGACTCACCGCTGTAGTGGTCTTTCCGACTCCGCCTTTTTGGTTTGCAATTGCAATTACTCTGCTCATAACCACTCCTTGTATGGCAAATTATAACATAAAATGGTCTATCGTATAGGTTTTTTCTCAGGAAGTCCCGCTCTTCGGGGGTATTTATCCGGTGTATTTACTGTTTTCTCGATAATAACGAGGCTTCTTGTAATGTCCGTCCCCGGTATGTCGAACTTTTCGATTTTTTGAAGCTTTCCACCAAGCGCAGCAATTGCCGCCTCAGCCGTTTTGACCTCTTCCTCACAATTAACGGCTTTGTAGGAAATAAATATACCGCCGATTTTGACAAACGGAAGACAATATTCTGCCAATATTGAAAGGTCCGCAACCGCCCTGGATACGCTTATGTCAAAAGCTTCCCTAAGTTCAGACCTCGCAGCATCTTCGGCTCGTGCATGCACGGGGGAAATATTTGTAAGCGGCAGCATTTTAGCTGTTTCGTTTAAAAACGTGATTCTTTTAGCCAGCGCGTCCAGCAAAGTGACTTTCGCTTCCGGAAGCGCTGTTGCAAGCGGCACTCCGGGTAGTCCTGCGCCCGTTCCTACATCAATAATGGTAACGGGTGTTTCACGTGAAACATCTCCCTCTTTCAACCCTTTTGTTTCACGTGAAACAATCCCGGTGGCAATCGGAGCAAGGCTGTCTGCGAAATGCTTCGCAACTATGTCCTCAAACTCCGTAATCGCCGTAAGATTGAACATCTTATTTTGCTCAACCATGAACTCCGCATATTTATTAAGTTTTTCGGCAGCGCCTTCGGTCTCTATCCCAAGTCCTGCAAGGCACTTTTCTATGGTCTCCTGCCTATTCACGGGCTTTCCTTTCAAGATAAACGAGCAGCACCGATATATCTGCCGGAGATACCCCGGATATACGGGATGCCTGTCCTATTGAAACCGGCGCTATTTTCTTAAGTTTCTGCACCGCCTCAAGGCGCAGACTTCCGACATCATCATAATCAATATCCGCAGGGATTCTCCTTGTTTCAAGCTTCTTGAACTGCTCAACCTGAATCTTTTGTCTGTTTATATATCCTTCGTATTTCAGTTCGATATTTACCTGGCTACGAACCTCTTCGGAAAGCTCCGGTCTGTCAGGGTCAATATCCGCAAGCTTTTCATAATCCAGTTCCGGACGCTTGATCAGTTCGCACATGGAATCGCCGGATGTGAGAGGAGTAGAGCCGTGTTTTTCAAGTAATGCCTGAACTTCCGGGCGCGTTCCTACGTAAATGCCTCGTACGCGCTCTATTTCCTTCTCTATAGCCTCGCGCTTAGCGCAAAATGCTTTATATCTCTCATCATCTATAAGGCCTATCTCGTGGCCCTTGTCAGTAAGACGCATATCCGCATTGTCCTGACGCAGAAGGAGTCTGTACTCTGCGCGCGAGGTCATCATACGATAAGGTTCAAAATTCTCCTTTGTTACAAGGTCATCTATCAATACGCCTATATAGGCTTCAGATCTGTCAAGAATTATCGGTTCTTTTCCCGTAATCTTTCTCGCGGCATTAATTCCCGCCATCAAGCCCTGAACCGCTGCCTCTTCATAGCCTGAACTGCCGTTGCTCTGGCCTGCGCTGTAAAGGCCTTCTATAGTCTTAAACTCCAAAGAGGGCTGCAGCTGATTCGGATTAACAAGATCGTACTCTATTGCATACGCATTTCTCACGATATGTGCATTTTCAAGACCCGGAACCGTGTGAATCATCGCATATTGCACATCTTCAGGCAGAGAGCTGGACATGCCCGAGATGTATATTTCGTTTGTATAAAGGCCTTCCGGTTCCAAAAAGAGCTGATGCCTTGTCTTGTCTGCAAATCTTACGACCTTATCCTCAATAGAAGGGCAGTATCTGGGGCCTGTGCCTTCGATAACGCCTGAGAAAAGAGGAGAGCGGTCTATATTTGCGCGAATAATTTCGTGCGTCTTCTCCGTGGTGTATGTAAGCCAGCAGGAAACCTGCTCGCGCGCAATATCTTCCGGTTTATTGGTAAATGAAAACGGCGTGATTTTTTCATCGCCTTTTTGCTCTTCAAGGCGCGAATAATCAATAGTTCTGCCGTCTATGCGCGCCGGCGTTCCGGTCTTGAAGCGCATCAGCTCTATGCCGAGCTCGGATAAAGCTTCTGACAAATGGTTTGCCGCCTGAAGTCCGTTCGGCCCCGTGTACTGGCTGACATCTCCATATATACAGCGCGCTTTCAAGTAGGTGCCGGTGCATATGATCGCCGCCTTGCAGGCGTAATTCATGCCGCTTACGGTCGATACGCCGATTACATGGCCGTCCTCGGTAAGAATATGTGCTACCTCTGCCTGCTTAATCTGCAGACCGGGTGTATTTTCAAGTGTTTTTCGCATCTCGGCGGAATATGCCTTTTTATCTGCCTGCGCGCGAAGCGAATGCACCGCCGGACCCTTGGAAGAGTTCAGCATCTTAGACTGCAGATAGGTTTTATCAATATTCTTGCCCATCTCTCCGCCAAGCGCGTCAAGCTCTCGTACAAGGTGTCCTTTTGAGGTTCCTCCGACGTTCGGATTGCAGGGCATAAGCGCTATAGAATCGACACTTACCGTAAATATGAGCACGCGAAGTCCAAGGCGTGCGCCCGCAAGCGCCGCTTCGCACCCTGCATGTCCTGCTCCTATAACGACTATGTCACATTCTTCTGCGTAATTCATGTATTTCCTCTAAAATATACAGTTTCTGAAAATATACGGATTGTTTCGCACTTCGTTTCTTATTTTCCCATGCAAAAGCTTGCAAATATCTCGTCTGCAAGGTCGTCGCCGGCTTCTTCTCCGGTAACTCTTCCGAGGCATTTATAAGCCTCCATCATATCAACGGTGTATAAATCCTCGCTCACGCCGTCACATATAGCGGCAAGCACCGTCTCAAGCGCCTTTTGGGCTCCGATAAGCTCGCTCTGCTGACGCGCAGTAACGGAGGCGAAGCTTTCGCTGCTTTCAAGCTTATTTGCCATAAACAGCTGCTCAATGCAGCTTTGTATTTCTTCCGCGCCCCTTTGGTATTTTGCCGAAATGCTGATAACGGGCGCATTTGTAATCTTTTTTATATCCTCAGGAGAAATGCTTCGCTCACCGTCCTCTTTGTTAAGAAGCACCAGGGCATTTTCTCCGAGCCCTGCGATATCTTCGGTTTCTTTTTCAGATAACTTTCTCGTTCCGTCAAGTACGTACAGTATAAGATCCGCACTCTTTGCCTCGCTTTTCGCGCGGTCTACACCGGCCTTTTCCACCGGATCCTCCGTCTCGCGAAGCCCTGCTGTATCAACAAGTCTGAGCATGAGCTGTCCCATACGAATCTGCTCTTCAAGAGTATCTCTCGTAGTTCCGGGTATATCCGTAACTATCGCTCTGTCTCCTCCGTATAGATAGTTGAGAAGCGTGGACTTGCCGACGTTCGGGCTGCCGAGTATTACGGTCTTGATTCCTTCGCGCAGCACTCTTCCTTCATTTGCCCCTTCTATCATGGCGGATAGCTCTTTCAGTTCTGTTTTGATATGCTCTTTTAACTCTTCTGCATATCCTTCTGCATCAATATGCTCGGGATCATCCATGGCCGCCTCAAGAAAAGCAGTTTCATGAATAATCTGTCCGCGTATTGCGGACACTTTCGCGCGAATTGTCCCTGATAAAGCGTCTAATGCCGCTTTTCTTGCATATTCGCTGCTGCTTGATATAAGCTGCATAACTGCCTCTGACTGAGTCAGATCAAGGCGCCCGTTAAAGAAGGCCCTCTTGGTAAACTCTCCCGGTTCTGCCGGAAGGGCTCCTGCCGTTATCACAGCCTGCAGCACTCTCTGCATAAGATACGGCCCGCCATGGCACTGAATCTCCACTACATCCTCTGCAGTATAGCTATGCGGCGCGCGCATAATAAGTACTATAGCCTCGTCCAAAAAAGTATCTCCATCGTAAATGCGGCAATACTTCGCGCATCCTGCGGGAAGATCCTTAAGCTCTCCTTTTATGGGCCTCGCCACCTTATTTGCAATGCAAACAGAATCAGATCCGCTGATTCTGATAATGCCTATGCCCGATGATGTAAGACCGCTCGCAATGGCGGCTATAGTATCTGTTCTGATCATAAAAGTAAAAAAAGAGGGGACCTTTCGGACCCCCCCTGACTTGTTATCGCTCGTCCCGGAAGTGTCCGCGGTTTTTACCGTCTTTTTCACGTTTTAAGAAAATCACAACGTGTCTGTAGGGTTCTTCGCCCTCACTTCTCGTGGCCACGAATTTATCGTTTTGAAGAGCTGCGTGGATAACGCGTCTCTCATTGGGATTCATAGGCTCAAGCTCTATCTCGCGATGAGTTCTCTTTGCCTTGTACGCAAGATTGTGCGCAAGATTAATCAAAGTCTCCTGTCTGCGCTCACGATAATTCTCGATATCAATCTTTATGCGAATGTACTCCTCACGGTCCTTGTTTACAACAAGCCCTGTCAGATACTGCAGTGAATCCAGTGTCTGGCCGCGCTTGCCGATAAGTATGCCCATATCGTCGCCGGCGAGATCGATGTACATCTCTCCTTCTGCCTCGTTGTAATTGATGGTAATTTCAACTTCCATACCCATCGTGGCAAATACATCTGACAGGAATTTGTCTGCGGCTGCTTCGACGCCGCTGACCTTTGCCGCCTTAATTACTGCGGGCTTGCTGCCTATACCGAGCAGACCTGCGCTTCCCTTATCAATTACTTCATAATCTATCTGATCGCTGGTTGCTCCAAGGTCAACCAGGGCATTTGTGATAGCATCTTCTACTGTTTTTCCCGAATATTCCTTGTACTGCATTCTTTAATCCTTCTTTTTCTCGTTACGCTCATTGAACTCTTTTACCATATTTGCCTTGGCAAAAAGTGACCCTGATGAACCCGCTTTACTGTTGTAATACTCTGTAGAAGCCTTAATCTGCTCTTCTCTTGCGGAGTTATCCTGTGCAGGCTCTTCTCCTACTTTACGGGTATTGATATTTGCCTTGTCGCTTAAAGGAGGAAGGCCCTTCTTCTCGCGCTTCTTATTCTGCTTTACAACATTTTCCTTAATGATATCTTCTACCGGAATCTTGTCTATCTTCTTGTTGATAACATACTGCTGAACTACCATAACAAAAGACTGAACTACCCAGTAGATACCAAGGAAGGCGGGCAGTGAGAATCCCAGGAATACCGTCATAAGCGGCATTACATAAAGCATTGTCTTCATACTGTTGGCGGTCTTGTCGTCACCGCCGGTCTGGCTTCCGGTAAGGAATGAGGTAAGGAACTGCAGTCCGCCGGCAAGAATCGGAATCAGCCATGAAAAATCTTTAAATATAGTGTTGAATGAAAAACTGGGGTTCTCGCTTAGGTTAATACTGTTAAAAAGTAAGAAGAACTGGCTCTTAATCTCTTCGGTTTCTGTAAGAACTTCCGGTACATAGTGTCCGAAATACTGAATAACGGGATACAGAGCGAAAAGAACCGGCAGCTGAATGAGTGCGGGCAGACATCCTGCGGACATTGATGAACCGTATTTGTCGTAAATTGCCTGCTGCTCCATCTGCATCTTCTGCATAGAAGCCTGATCGCGGCGGTTCTCGTACTTCTTCTGAAGTGCCTGGAGCTCAGGAGTCATCAGCTTCTGTACCTTAGAAAACTTCTGCTGCTTGATGGTAAGGGGCAGAAGAAGCATCTTTGTAATAATGGTAAAGAGAACGATACAGATTGTAGCGCTGTAAATGTTCATCTTTGAAAGCACAATATAAATACCGCGCATAAGATATCCGAACAAGGTGGCTATCCATCCGATAATGGGCCATGTGCCGATGCCGCCTAACTTATCTGACATAGGATCAATAACCGGAACAGTTCCGGCAGCGGCGCTGCCACATCCGGTTACCAGTAATGCCAGCAGTAAAAGTGCGGCAATACCGACGTACTTTTTAAATTTTTTCATATTATTTCTCCTGGAAATTCTGCTTAAGGAACAGGGTCGTAGCCACCTTTGGACCAAGGGTTACAACGTAAGATGCGCCATATGCTTAAGGCTCCGCCTTTAAGTGCTCCGTATTTTGTAATAGCCTCATAGGCATACTGAGAACACGTCGGAATGTATTTGCATGTAGCATGACGCTTATATGGAGATATACAAACCTGATAAAACTTTATCAGCTTTAAGAAAATCCACTTCATTAATCTCGCTCACGGCCGTATACGCCGAGACACGTTCCTGCGCTAACCAGCGCTTCAAGCAGTTTACTGTACTCTTGGGATTTCGCTCCCTGACGGGCAACTACAACTATATCATACCCGTCCTTCCACTCTGATAAGTGGGTGCGGAAACACTCTCTGATCTGCCTCTTAATTCTATGGCGAATGATGCTGTTTCCGACCTTCTTACTGACAGAGATTCCTACTCTGCCTTCCTGATCCCGGCCTCTACAATACGCAAACATGACGAGAAGATTATTCCCGTAAGACTTACCCTGCCGGTAAGCCCGTCCGAAATCAGTTGTCTTACTAATAGAATTAAAATGTTCCATGATGAAAAAAGCTGCGTCATCCGCAGCTTTTATGCAGAAATCTCTTTTCTGCCCTTTGCTCTTCTTGCGGCAAGTACCTTACGGCCGTTTGCTGTTGCCATGCGGGCTCTGAATCCATGAACCTTTGCATGAGACTTTTTCTTCGGCTGAAATGTCATCTTCATAAGTATTTTCCTCCTTTCCGAAAATAGCCTAATAATTATATGTTTTAAGGCTTTTTTCGTCAAGCGCTTTTAAAAAAATGTTTATAAATGGGACTTTTCACATTTATCCACACAAAAAGTGTTGATAACATCAGTGTTTCACGGATTTTTATTCACCAATCTCCACTATTTGTGCACATCTATTCACGCGTTTTGCACCTATAATCCACCACTTTTCCACAAATTGTTTATAACTTGTTGATAACTATCCCTCTTTTTGCCGAAAACTGTTGTATTTTTTTCACTTTTCAAGTAAAATAGTATTCGTCTTAGACTGCAAGGAGAAAAGATATGCTGGACATAATAAAAGCTGCCTGGAACGACATATTATCTGTAATCAAAAATGATCCGGATATTCCTGACGTTTCCTATACTACATGGATTGCTCCGCTTTCTCCCATCGGCGAAAAAGACGGCACATTATCGCTGCTCTTGGAGTCCGGTGAGAGATATGCTATTTCATTTATCGAGAAAAAATATAAGCACCGTCTGATAGAGGCAATAAAAACCGTCACCGGGATTGATTGTGATATTTCAATCGTAATTCCGGCTGCGACGCAGATGCCAAGCTCTGTATCTGAGCCTTCTGCTATCTCTGCTGATTATGCGTCAACCAATCTTAATCCAAAATATACCTTTGACAACTTTGTTGTCGGCAACAATAACAAGCTTGCGCATGCGGCTGCTCTTGCAGTAGCTGAAGCCCCAGGTGAGATTTACAATCCTTTATTCATCTACGGCGGCGTCGGCCTCGGCAAGACTCACCTTATGCAGGCTATTGCACATTTCGTATTAAAAGAAAAACCCGATGCAAAGGTTCTTTATGTAAGCTGCGAACAGTTCACCAACGAGCTGGTCAATGCAATCTATCAAAAGAATGCTTCCACCAACAGCTTCCATGAAAAATATCGCACCGTCGATGTTCTTCTTATAGACGATATTCAGTTCATTGCTAAGCGTGAACGTACAGAAGAAGAAATCTTCAATACCTTCAATACTTTATACAACTCAAATAAAGCAATTGTTTTTGCAAGCGACAGACCGCCCAGAGATATTGACAATATTGATGAGCGTATGCGTTCTCGTTTCTTATCGGGATTCCAGGTAGATATATCTCTTCCTGATTTTGAAACGCGTATGGCTATCCTTCGTAAAAAAGAAGATTTTGACGGACTTAATATTGATAACTCCGTAATCACTTATATTGCCGAAAATGTTAAATCAAATATTCGCGAGCTTGAAGGAGCTCTTACTAAAATAGTAGGTTATTCAAGACTTACTAATAAGGAAATAACTCTTGAACTTGCACATGAAGCATTAAAAGATCACATAATGGAGACAAAAACCGAAATTACTCCCGAGCGCATTATTAATGTTGTAGCGGAACATTTCAATATTTCCCCTTCAGATCTTTCTTCGGAAAAGCGCAGCAAATCCATCGCCGGCCCGAGACATATTTCTATGTATCTCTGCTGCATATTAACAAATGCTTCCTTACTTGATATTGCAAGAAGCCACGGTAAGTCCGATCATTCAACCGTAATTCACGGCCGCGAGAAGATTACCGAAGAATTAAAAGAAAACGCAGCCCTCAGAAATACTATAGAAGTACTTAAGAAAAAGTTATCTCCAAGTGGATAACCTGTGATTAAAAAAGGTTATAAATTGTCGATAATTACTACCTTAAATATCCTGTGGAAAAACAAAAAGTTATTCATATGTTTTTACACGTTATCCACAGACTTATCCATACAAAAAATGTAGTATTTATCAACAAAAACAGCTAATTTCACATATTCACAGCTTCTACTACTAATACTACTAAAAATTAATAAATAAAAAGAAAGGACGCCGTCATGAAACTTTCATTTAACAAGAACGATCTTATCGAAGCAACTTCTATTGCCATGAGAGCAGTATCCACAAAAACAACTATGCCGATACTCTCTTGTATTCTAATAGAAGCAAAAGGAGATTCCATTAAAATATCCGGAAATGATATGGAACTCGCAATTGAAACAAAAGTAAAAGGTAAAGTAATAGAAGAGGGAGAGGTGGCTCTTGATGCTAAACTCTTCTCTGAAATTATAAGAAAGCTTCCTGAAGGAGAAGTTCTTTTACTTGAAAAAGATCTCAGGATTACCATTGACTGCGGAAATGCGCACTTCAGCATACCCGGAAAAAGTGCAGAAGAATTTGTAAAGATTCCGGAAGTTGAAACAAAGGAATATATTTGCGTATCTGAATTTACATTAAAAGAAGTTATCCGTCAGACAATTTTCTCAATTGCCCAGAACGATAACAATAAAACCATGACAGGCGAACTTTTTGAAATAAAAGATAATAACTTAAAGGTTGTTTCTCTTGACGGACATCGTATTTCAATAAGAAATATTAAGCTGCGCGACAATTATGCTGAGAGAAGCGTAATCGTTCCGGGTAAATCTCTTAATGAAATCAGCCGAATTGTTCCCGGCGATGCTGAAAAAGATGTATATATTTTCTTCACCGATAATTACATCGTATTTGAATTCGGAACAACTGTTGTGCTGTCCAGATTAATAGACGGACAATATTTTAAAGTAGACAAGATGATAAGTTCAGATTATGAGACAAAGCTGACCTTATCAAGAAAAGATTTACTTGATACCATCGACAGATCAATGCTCCTCGTAAGAGAAACAGACAAGAAGCCGATAGTATTCAATATAAATGATGAAGGCCTTGAGGCTTCACTTACATCAGTTATCGGAACAATGCGTGAAACCGTTGAGGGTAAAAAAGAAGGTCAGAATCTTCTTATAGGATTTAACCCGAGATTCTTATCAGAAGCGCTGCGTGCGATTGATGAAGACGAAGTAAGTCTTTACATGACCAATCCTAAGACTCCTTGCTTCATCAGAGACGCAGAGAACAACTACATTTACCTGATTCTTCCGATTAACTTTATAAGCAACTGATGAATACATTTACTATCAGAGATGAATATATAAAACTCGGTCAGCTTCTAAAAGCAGCGGGACTGGTAGATAGCGGACTTGAAGCAAAGGATGTCATAACAGCAGGAAAAGTCCTGGTAAATGGCGCCATAGAACTTCAGCGCGGCAAAAAAATACGCCCGGGCGATGAAGTAACTTTTGACGGGCAGAGTGTAAAGGTTCAGGCATGATTATTAAATCGGTTGAAATATCCGATTACAGAAATTATAAAAATGCCACGCTGGAGCTTTCTCCGCTTACTACCGTTTTCTACGGACAGAACGGACACGGAAAGACCAGTGCGCTTGAAGCAATCTATTACTGCGGTCTCGGCCATTCCTATAAAGGAACTTCTGATAGCGACATCATAAGATTCGGCGCTAAGGAAGCCCACCTTAAGCTAATAGCCGAACAGGACGGAATTCCGCATCGCATTGATGTTCACCTTAAGAAGGGTGTGCGCAAGGGAATTGCAATAGACGGCATTGTGTTAAAGAGAGCAGTAGAACTTCTGGGATTTATGCATGTGGTTTTATTTTCCCCGGAAGATATGGCGATAGTTAAAAGCTCGCCGCAGGAGCGCAGAAACTTTCTTGATAGTGAGCTGTGCCAATTAGATAAGATTTACACAACGAACCTTATTAATTACAACCATTTGCTCGGACAGAAAAATAAGCTCTTAAAGCAAATAGAAGATAATCCGTCTCTCGCTGATACACTCAGCGTGTGGAATGAACAGCTGATTAATTACGGCACACCGATTATTGAAAAACGCGCGGACTTTATAAAAGAGCTCGCAGGTATCATGAAGCCGATTCATTCCTCTATCACAGGAGGAACTGAAGAGATAGATATAGTATACGATCCGAGTTCGGAGGCGGGAGAGTTCAGAAGCAAAGTTTTGTCTCATGAAAAGGCAGAAATTGCAGCACGCAACAGCCTCATAGGACCTCACAGGGACGACATGCAGTTTTTATTAAACGGCATAGATGTGAAAAAATTCGGTTCGCAGGGACAGCAGCGTACGGCGGCACTTTCGCTGAAATTAGCGGAGATAGAAATTGTTAAGAAGAAGACGGGACAGCTCCCGATACTTCTTCTTGACGATGTTCTTTCGGAACTCGACGAAGGCCGGCAAAAACGCCTGCTGGACAGTATTTCCGGTATACAGACGGTCATAACCTGTACCGGACTTGATGATTTTGTATTGCATAGCTTTCACATAAACAAAACCTTCCTTATCGAGGATGGTCAAGTTGTAAGTGAAAACAAAGGAAAAGGATAATATATATGAGTGAAGAAAATTTAACAAATGTTGACCAGGAATACGGTGCTGACCAAATCCAGATTCTGGAAGGTCTTGAAGCCGTAAGAAAACGTCCGGGTATGTACATCGGTACAACTTCTTCCCGCGGACTCCATCATCTTGTATATGAGATAGTGGACAATGCGGTAGACGAAGCCCTCGCCGGTTACTGTTCTGAGATAGAAGTCTGGATAAATAAAGACAATTCTATCACCGTAGAAGACAACGGACGTGGTATCCCGATAGGTATTCATCCGAAGGCAGGCATCCCTGCGGTAGAAGTAGTATTTACCGTGCTGCATGCCGGCGGTAAGTTCGGCGGTGGAGGATACAAGGTATCCGGCGGACTGCACGGCGTTGGCGCTTCTGTTGTTAACGCCCTGTCTGAGTGGCTGCAGGTTGATATATATCATGACGGGGAAGTACATGAGCAGCGTTTTGAGCGCGGCAAAACTGTAGAAAAGCTTCACGTTGTAACTACCTGCCGCAAGGGTCGTACAGGTACAAAAATCACCTTCCTGCCCGACAAGACCATATTTGACGATACCGTATATGATTACGATACGTTAAAGCAGCGTCTGCGTGAAACGGCTTTCCTTACCAAGAATCTGAAGATTACTCTTCATGATCTGCGTGAGAATAAGCGCGACGACGTCTTCCATTATGAAGGTGGTATCAAGGAATTCGTTACCTATCTTAACAGCAGCAAAGAGGTTCTGTACAAGGACGTTATTTACTGCGAAGGCACCAAGGACGGTGTATATGTAGAGACGGCTTTCCAGCACAATGACTCTTTCAATGAGAGTACATTCAGCTTCGTAAATAATATCATCACTCCCGAGGGAGGCATGCATCTTGCAGGATTTAAGAGCGCCCTTACAAAGACGTTCAATGATTATGCGCGCAAGAACAAGCTCCTTAAGGATAACGAAGAGAACCTCTCCGGTGATGATATCCGTGAAGGACTTACCGCTATCATAAGCGTTAAGATTGAGGACCCTCAGTTTGAAGGACAGACCAAGCAGAAGCTCGGTAACAGCGAAGCAAGAGGTGCCGTAGATACCATCGTATCAGAACAGGTTACTTACTTCCTGGAGCAGAATCCTACAACAGCAAAGATTATTTGCGATAAAGCAATCCTTGCTCAGCGCGCACGTGCCGCCGCAAGAAGAGCTAAGGATATTACAAGACGTAAAGGAGCGCTTGAAGGATTTGCCCTGCCGGGTAAGCTTGCAGATTGCTCCGACAAGAACCCCGAGAATTGCGAAATCTTCATCGTAGAGGGTGACTCCGCAGGCGGTTCCGCCAAAGAGGCTCGTACCAGAGCAACTCAGGCCATCCTTCCTCTTCGTGGTAAGATTCTGAACGTTGAGAAGGCGCGTCTTGATAAGATTTATGCAAATGCCGAGATTAAGACTATGATTACCGCCTTCGGCACGGGTATCCATGATGACTTTGATATCAGTAAGCTTCGTTATCATAAGATCATTATCATGACCGATGCCGATGTTGACGGTGCTCACATCGCAACACTTATGCTGACATTCCTGTATCGTTTCATGCCGGAGCTTATTAAACAGGGCCATGTATATCTTGCACAGCCTCCGCTTTACAAAGTTGAGAAGAACAAGAAGGTTTGGTACGCATACAGCGACGAAGAGCTCGACAAAATCATGAAAGAAATCGGCCGCGACGGCAACAATACTATCCAGCGTTATAAAGGCCTTGGTGAGATGGATGCAGAGCAGCTTTGGGAGACCACCATGGATCCCGAGCGCCGCGTACTGCTTCGTGTAAATATGGACGAAGAGGCTGAGGCTGAAATCGATCTTACATTTACCACGCTTATGGGCGATAAGGTTGAGCCTCGCCGTGAATTTATCGAAACAAACGCCAAGTTTGTTAAGAATCTGGATATCTAAGGAGGGAAACATATATGGACGCAACCATTTTTGATTATGACAAGATCCATGATGTGGACCTGAAAAAAACAATGGAGGATTCGTATATCGATTACGCAATGAGCGTTATCGTGTCACGTGCCATCCCGGATGTACGCGACGGTCTAAAGCCCGTTCAGCGTCGTATCCTCCACTCTATGAACGAACTGAATAACGGCCCCGACAAGCCTCACAGAAAGTGCGCGCGTATTGTCGGTGATACGATGGGTAAATACCATCCTCACGGTGATTCCTCCATTTACGATGCATTGGTAAAACTCGCGCAGCCTTTCAATACCAGATACACTCTGGTAGACGGTCACGGTAACTTCGGCTCCATCGACGGCGACGGCGCAGCTGCCATGCGTTACACAGAGGCTCGTCTTTCCAAGCTGTCTGTTGAAATGCTTGCAGACATCAACAAGGATACAGTTAATTTCGTACCGAACTTTGATGATACAGAGAAAGAGCCCGAGGTACTGCCGGCACGTTTTCCGAATCTTTTGGTAAACGGCGGCAGTGGTATCGCAGTCGGCATGGCCACCAACATTCCCCCTCACAATCTTCGCGAGGTTATTGCAGCGGTTACACGCATCATAGATAACCGCGTAGCAGGTACTGAGACTACGATTGAAGAGCTTATGACTATAATCCCCGGTCCGGATTTTCCTACCGGCGCTACTATAGTCGGTAAGAGCGGCATTGAGGAAGCTTATCGTACCGGACGCGGCAAGGTTATTATGAAAGCGGTCAGCGAAATAGAGCCGATGCCAAACGGCAAGCAGCGCATCATAGTTACCGAGATTCCTTACATGGTTAACAAAGCTCGTCTTATCGAGAAGATTGCCGATCTTTATAAGGAAAAGAAAGTCGAAGGAATTACCGATCTGCGTGATGAATCCAACCGCGAGGGTATGCGCATTGTTATTGAGATTAAGAAGGACGCAAATGCAAATGTCATCCTGAATCGTCTCTACAAGCACACACAGATGATGGATACTTTCGGTGTTATCAACCTTGCATTAGTTGACGGCGAGCCTAAGGTTCTCAACCTTATGGAGATGCTGAACTACTACCTTGCACATCAGGAAGAGGTTGTTACCCGCAGAACAAAATACGATTTAAACAAGGCGCAGGAGAGAGCTCACATCTTAGAGGGTCTCTTAATTGCGCTTGACAATATTGATGAGATCATCCGCATCGTAAGAGGCTCCGACACCCCTAACGAAGCAAAGGAAGAACTCATGAAGCGTTTCGGCTTATCAGACGCGCAGGCTCAGGCAATCATCGATATGAGACTTCGTGCTCTCACAGGTCTTGAGCGCGACAAGCTGGAGAAAGAATATCAGGAGCTTCAGATTAAGATATCCGAGTACAAGGCTATTCTCGCGGATGAGAACAAGCTTCTCGGAGTTATCAAGGGCGAACTTCTTGTTATTTCCGACAAATACGGCGACGACAGAAAGACCATAATCGGTCCCGATGAAGGTGATTCCGAAATATCTATGGAGGATATCATTCCAAATGATCCTACCGTTATCGCTATGACTCATCTCGGATACATCAAGCGTATGAGCGTCGATAATTTCAAGAGCCAGAACCGCGGCGGTAAGGGCATTAAGGGCATGCAGACCATCGACGAGGACTACATCACAGAGCTTCTTATGACTACCAATCACAATGCTCTGATGTTCTTTACCAACCTCGGTAAGGTCTACACGCTTAAGGCTTATGAGATTCCGGAAGCAAGCCGCACCGCAAGAGGCACGGCAATCGTTAACCTCCTGCACCTTATCGGTGGAGAGAAGGTTACTTCGGTTATTCCTGCCAAGGAGTTCTACGAAGGCTGCTATCTGTTCATGGCAACCAAGAACGGCATGGTTAAGAAGTGTGATCTTAAGGAATTTGCCGATATAAGAAATAACGGCAAGCGCGCCATCGGAATCAAAGAGGGCAGCAATGATGAGCTTATTGATGTTAAGTTCACAAATGGCGAACGCGATATCTTCCTTATGACCAAGAAGGGAATGATGATCAGATTTAACGAGCAGGATGTTCGTCCTACCGGCAGAGGCTCGCAGGGAGTATACGGCATCAAGCTTACAGGCGGTGATGAAGTAGTCGGCATGCAGCTTGATACTGACGGCGATACGATTCTCTTTGTATCCGCAAGAGGCATGGGTAAGAGAACCAAGCTCGATGAGTTCACCGTTCAGCATCGTGGTGGCAAGGGCGTTAAGTGCTACAAGATAGTTCCCAAGACCGGCGACCTTATTGCAGCCAAGGCTGTTAAAAAGGATGAGGACATCATGATTATCACTACCGAGGGTATTGTTATAAGACTCAAGGTTAAGGATATCAGCAGACTCGGCCGTATTACTTCCGGCGTACGCCTTATAAACATTGCACAAAACGTTGCGGTTGCAGGCGTTACAAGAGTCAAGGACGACGAAGAAAAGGCTGACGATAATCAGCTTATGATGGATCTATTATAATATTTCGGAGGCAGCAGATATGCTGGATATTAAATTTGTCAGGGAGAACCCTGAGATAGTAAAGCAAAACATTCGCAACAAGTTTCAGGATGCAAAGCTCCCGCTTGTAGATGAGGTTATTGCTCTTGACAGAGAGAACCGCGACATCAAGCAGGAGGTAGAATCGCTGCGGGCAGAGCGCAACAAGATTTCCAAGGAGATCGGCGCGCTGATGGCGCAGGGTAAGCGTGACGAGGCCGAAGAGGTGAAGAAAAAGGTTGCCACGGACGGCGCCAGAATAGATGAGCTCTCTGCCAGAGAGAAAGAGGTAGAAGCAGAGCTTTTGAAGAAGATGATGATTATCCCGAACATCATCGATTCGTCTGTTCCCATTGGTAAAGATGATTCGGAAAATGTTGAAGTTCAGCGTTACGGCGAGCCGGTAGTTCCGGATTTCGAGATCCCCTACCACACAGAAATCATGGAGACCTTTAACGGTATAGATCTTGACGCAGCGGGCCGCGTAGCAGGTAATGGCTTCTATTACCTGAAGGGAGACATCGCAAGACTGCATTCATCAATCTTAAGCTATGCGCGCGACTTCATGATCGGCCGCGGTTTTACATATGTTATTCCGCCTTATATGATCAGAAGCTCCGTGGTTGACGGAGTTATGAGCTTCGCGGAGATGGATTCAATGATGTACAAGATCGAGGGAGAGGACCTGTATCTCATCGGTACAAGCGAGCACTCCATGATCGGCAGCTTCATCGACACCATCCTCGAAGAAAAAGACCTTCCCTATACATATACCAGCTATTCGCCCTGTTTCCGTAAGGAAAAAGGCGCTCATGGCATAGAAGAGCGCGGCGTTTACCGCATTCACCAGTTTGAGAAGCAGGAGATGATCGTTGTCTGCAAGCCCGAGGATTCCCCCATGTGGTTTGACAAACTGTGGCAGAATACGGTTGACTTCTTCCGCACTCTGGACATCCCGGTTCGTACACTCGAGTGCTGCTCCGGCGACCTTGCCGACCTCAAGGTTAAATCTCTTGACGTTGAAGCCTGGTCACCCAGACAGAAAAAATATTTCGAAGTCGGCAGCTGCTCTAACCTCGGTGACGCGCAGGCACGCCGCCTGAAGATTCGTGTTCAGAACGAAAAGGGCGAGAAATATCTTGCACATACCCTTAACAATACCTGCGTTGCTCCGCCTCGTATGCTGATTGCATTCCTTGAGAACAATCTCCGCGCCGACGGCAGCGTAGCCATCCCCAAGGCGCTGCAGCCTTACATGGGAGGACAGACCGAAATAAGTAAGAAATGATAGAAATCCGACATCTTCAAAAAAAGTACGAAGACGTAGAGCCGATTAAAGATATTACGACGACTATACAAAAGGGCGAAGTAATATCAATAATCGGCCCTTCCGGTACGGGGAAGTCTACGCTTCTTCGTATGATTAATATGCTCGAGAGTCCTACGTCAGGACAGATACTTATCGATGGCGAGGACGTTACGAGACCCGGCTATCCGCTGCATGAGCTTCGTAAAAAGGTCGGTATGGTATTTCAGCATTTTAACCTTTTTGAGCACATGACGGTCATCGAAAATGTCTGCTATGCCCCGATGGTGCTGTTGCACGAAGCCCCTGAGAAGGCTTACGAAAAGGGCATGCAGCTTCTTGAAGAGGTCGGACTTTCTAAATTTGCTTTCAAGTATCCGGATGAGATATCCGGCGGACAGAAGCAGCGCGTTGCCATAGTAAGAACGCTTGCTATCGGCTCTGAAGTTATTCTTTTTGACGAGCCGACATCTGCGCTTGATCCTACTATGGTCGGCGAAGTTGAGTCCGTTATCTCAAGGCTTAGCAAGCAGAGCTATACGATGCTGCTTGTCACGCACGATATGAAATTTGCCGAGAAAATTTCTTCAAGAGTTTTATATCTTGATGAGGGCGGCATATATGAGGAAGGCACGCCGGAGCAAATATTCCATAGTCCCAAGAAGCCTAAGACCATAGAGTTTATCAAGCAGCTGCAGTCGGTTAAGTTCAACCTTACATCCGAAGGCAGCGACTTCCCGAGCTTTATCACGCAGCTGAGTCAGTTTGCCTACAAGATGGATATTTCTTCTTCTGCGCGAAACAGCATTCAAGCTATCGCGGAGGAGCTTTGCTTCCAGATTCTTATCCCAAAATATAAAGCCGAAGAAAAAGACTACAACATCTGCATCAAAATCGGTTGCTCTGCGACCGACGACGATGTCAGATTTACCTGTACATATAATAATCTGAAGATTACCTTGGATGATGCAGAGGATTATATTTCCTGGAGGCTTATCCGCCATCACGCATCAGAAATCAAGCAATATGACGAAGGGGACGAGCAGATAATCATGCTTGTCATAGGGCAAAAATAATGAGAAACAGATTCTTTAAAAAACTGATTATTTTTGCTGCCATGCTGATTGTGGTCCTTCCTGTCTGCGGTTGCAGTGGATCTTCGCGCATATATCCCACCGGCATTGACGAGCTGGACGGTCTTCGTGCCGGCGCAGCTATGGGTACGATCCACGATGTCGTAATAGAAGAGCATTTCCCTAACAGCGAGATTTCATATTACAATACTTATGCGGATCAGCTCCTTGCGCTTGAGAACAACAAGGTTGATTATTTTGTTGCAGATGAGATTAAGATACATCATATGACTGCCGGAAGAGAGGATTTTCTGCTCTTTGAGGACTCTTTATTCATAACCGATTTCGGGTATATATTCCGCAAGGATACTTCCGACAATGATTTCCTTGAGCAGCAGATGAATGATTTCATCAAAAAGAGCGCCGAGGATGGTTTCTCCGATTATCTGCACGATAAATGGCTTGTCAATGTGGCTGAGGCAGTTGATAATGCCGATCCGCTTGATTTTACGCTCACCGGCGAGAACGGCATCATAAGATTTGCCGTGTCGCAGAGCTCCCCGCCTTTCTGCTTCGTATCAAAAAATGAGCTTAACGGATACGATATAGAATTTTTCCTTGCCTTCTGCAGAGAGTACGGTTATGGCGCAGAGTTTCATGCATCGGATTTTGCCGGCATGATTCCTGCGGTTTCTTCGGGCAAATGTGATATCGGCGGAAGCTCCATCTCCATTACCGAAGAGCGTGCCAAGAGCGTTGATTTCTCAGATTCTTATTGCAGAAGCAATATTATAGCTGTTGTTGCCAAGGATTCATCTTCTTTCAGTATTGATAAGATTGTCGAGGCATTTAAGAAGACCTTTATTGACGAGGACAGATGGAAGACCATCCTTGAGGGCCTTGGCGTTTCGATGATTATTACGTTTACGGCTGCAGTAGCAGGAAGCCTGCTGGGCTTCATAATTTATATGATATGCAGAAGAGGAAACCGTTTCCTAAACGGGCTGTTCGATGCATTTACCTGGATATATAAAGGCCTTCCGGCGGTTGTTATCCTGATGATTTTATACTATGTCATCTTCGCGGATTCGGCACTGTCAGGTGTTTGGATTTCGGCGATTGCCTTCGGCATAAGTGTCGGTGTCGGCGTATATGCGATGCTTAAGACGGCGGTGCTGTCTATCGGAAGAGGACAGAAGGAAGGCGCGTACAGCCTCGGTTTTACCGACTCGCAGACATTCTTCCGCATTATCCTTCCGCAGGCGATGCCGCAGTTCTTACCAAATTATAAGAGCGCGCTCATAACACTCCTGCACAGCACATCCATAGTAGGCTATATCGCGGTGCAGGACCTTACAAAGGTCTCCGACATCATCCGCTCGCGTACATTTGAAGCGTTCTTCCCGCTGATAGCAACGGCACTGATTTATCTCTTCCTTGTATGGCTGATCAGCCTCGGCATAAAAGCCATTACCAAGAGATTCGATTACAAGCGCCGCAGCATCAAGAAAATAAAGAAAAAATTCAAACAGAAATAATAATTATTAAAAAAGCGGAGTCCTAAGGCTCCGCTTTAAATATTTATAGGGGATTATTTTCTCCTTCTTCTTTTCTTCTTTGCATTTTTCTTTGCAACGAGCACTGCAATAAGACCACCTACTATCAAAGCAACTGCTACTATTGCAACAATTACCCAGATATCAACAGAAGCGCCATTATCTTCTACATCGGTAGGGGTGAATATTGCATGTGACGGATCTTTTTCGCTTGCCGTTGTGGTAGTATCTGCGGGGCTTGTCTGCACGGGTTGAGTTTCAGAAGCGTCCGGGAGCGTCTGCACCGGAGTAGTTGCAGGAGCAGTCGAAGTCGGCTCAACAGGAGTCGGTGCCGTAGGAACCGTGGTTGTAGGAGCCGTCGTCGGAGCGGCGGTTGTAGGCTGAGGCTTAGCTTCAGAAATATTTAAGGTAAATGACTTTGATACAGACTGACCGTCATCAGACTTTGCAATAAAGATTAAAGAATTAGTGCCGGCCGCGGTAGGGGTACCGGTTATCTTAAGCGGGTTACCGGGCTCATAGCTTAAGCCGAGAGGGATGGCGCCGTCGTACAAAGTAATCTGGCAACCTGAAGTTGCGGAAACTTCGGCATAATATTCGCTGCCGACCTTGCCTTCAGGAAGAGAGTCGGTCTTAATTGACAGGTCACTGCTCGGCGTAACTGTCAGAATGCAATCGTAGTATACGCCCAGGTGTTTGTCTTTAATCAAAAAGTGATATTCCTTGGCCTTGCTGATTTTGCCGCTGATAAGGATACCGTGAGAAGCAATGGTTTTGTAGGCTTCTACGGTAACGCCATCCGGCGGCTCGATCTGAAGTTCATACATGTCGGAAACATCAACATCTTCCGCGCAGGAACAGAAGGAAATGGTGAACATAAACTCTTTGCCGGCCTGAATCGTGCCCTGCCAGGATTCAGCTGCCATAGCAGGCATGCTCCCCGCAAGGAGAACGAACAGGCAGGTTATAAGGGCTGTTAATTTTGCAAAATGTTTTTTCATATTGCCTCCGAATTATAGGTATAATTTTAGAGAAAAAGAGAGGGTTTGTCAATGCAGACAGAAGGTCAAGACATTTGCCCGAAGTTCTTTAACACTGAGAGAAGACTTCTCCTATAGGCAGATTAATTTCAAGGTCCTGACCGTCTCGCAGAGGATAGCGCAGGTGATCTATATTTATAATTACGAGATGCTTTCCGCGGAAATATCCGACATACGAAGCGGCGGGGTATACCGTGAGAGAGGTTCCTCCGATTATCAGCATATCGGCAGACGAAATGGCATCAATTGAAGACATAACGGCATCCATCGGAAGCTGTTCTTCATATAAAGTAACGTCGCAGCGGATTACGCCGCCGCAATCGCAATGCGGAACAGATTCTTTTGAATCATATATATAATCGGCGGGATAGATTTTTTGGCAGCGGCTGCAATAATTTCTCCTGGTACTGCCGTGGATTTCATAAACATTCTTGCTACCGGCATCCTGGTGCAGACCGTCTATGTTCTGAGTAACGACGGCGCGCAATTTGCCCATGCGCTCAAGCTTCGCAAGAAATAGGTGTGCGGCATTCGGACGCGCCGAGCGGGCATCCATCTTCTGGCGATAGAACTCAAAGAAAACTTCAGGCTCATGCATAAGACAGGTATGGCTGAGCAAATACTCGGGGCGGTAGGCATCGAAACGGACGTCATGAGTGTTGTAGAGGCCGTCCTTGCTGCGAAAATCCGGGACGCCGCTCTCGGTTGACACGCCCGCCCCACCAAAGAAAACGATGTTCGAAGACTCGTCAATATATTTTTTCAACAACTCAATTTTATCAATATCAGTCATAGTAATTCCCTCTTTAATTGTGATATTATCATTTGCCCCGTAAGCCGTCAACTTGATAATGCCTTATATTATCTTATCGTAAAACTAACGGCATTTTGCTTTTCAACATATGTAATATTTTTAACCAAAAATGCAGATTCGTCTAAAAATGGAACAAAAAAGTATCTTATTTTTTTAAAAAAGAGTGTAATTGTTTTTCAAAAGTGCTATATTTATCACGAGGGAATAAGCACCATTTCTAGGAGGGTGATATGAAAAGAATAAAATCATTTGCTATAGTGCTTATGGCACTGTTAGTACTGTGCATTGGGGCAACAACGGCTTTTGCCCGTGACAAAGGTCCCGAGATATGCATACAGCCGCAGGACGTCTATGTTAAATATCCTCACGGAACCATGTTTGCCGTAGTACCGAAGAACCTGTTGGAGGTAGTATCTTACCAGTGGTATTTTGTTAACGAAGACGGATGCACCTTCAAACTTATCGACGATACCGCAAAACTGCCTACACTTATATTCGAGATGACTATACCGGCACTTGATGGTGGATATGTGTACTGTGTTCTTAAAGATATTTGCGGAAACAAAACAGTATCAGAGCCTGCGTATATTAATATCCTAAATACCTGCGAGAAGATTACCAAGCTTTGCATTGATAATTGCAAATTACTCAAGAATCTAAAAGAAGCATGGAAATGGCCGGGGTGTTGCGAAGAGCCCACCTGTCCGGTATGTCCTACCTGCCCGGTAGAGCCCACCTGTCCGGTAGGTCCTACCTGCCCGGTAGAGCCCACCTGTCCGGTAAAGCCCACCTGTCCGGTAAAGCCCACCTGTCCTGTAAAGCCTACCTGCCCTGTAAAGCCTACCTGCCCGACTACAGAAGATCCTACTGAGCCGACCAGCGCTACTGATCCTACTACAACTGCAGCAGCGCCCACTACAAGCGCAGCAGATCCTACCGAAGGAAGCAGGGAAGAAGTGCCGAAGACCGGTGACGATACGAACATTATGTTCTGGGCAGCGCTGTTCGGACTGTCAGCCGCAGGAATCACAACACTTACTGTAGCATTAAATCGCAGCAAGAAAAAGGCAAACTAATCTAAAGTAATTTTAGGCCGAGGCAATAGCCCCGGCCTTTTTATATTGCAAGTAAACGCCGTTATAATTCACTCGCTTTTTGATGACAATGCAAGGACTTTGAGATATAATAAACTAGAATAAGTATTTGCAAAATACTATGGAGATGACACTATGAAAAAGGTTCTGAAGATATTCGCAATTCTGCTTGCAATCATAGCATTAATAGTGGTTGGATATTTGGCATACGTCCTTGTATCCTACGAACGCCTTGACGATATGGTTCTGCCCGTTCAGAACATAGCCATGGGCCATAAAGCAGATGAAGAGATATACGGTGAAGTAGAAAAAACCGTACCGGTCGGCAAAGAAATGTTAGTAACCTCTTACAACATCGGCTTTGGCGCATACTCCGACGACTTCACATTCTTTATGGACGGAGGAAAGGAGAGCTGGGCCTTCTCTGAAGGAGCGGTATATCAAAACATCGGCGACGCCATGAAGACGCTGCGCGACAAAAACCCGGACATCCTTCTGCTCCAGGAAGTGGACTTTGATTCCACGCGTTCATACCACGTAGATGAGAACGCACTTGTAGCGGAGCTTCTTGCTGTAGATGCGTCATATGACTACGTAAAAGCGCAGAACTACAACTCCGCATTCCTGATGTATCCGCTGTATCAGCCTCACGGGGCAAATAAATCCAGCATCATGACATTTGCGAAATATGAGATAGAAAGCGCGGAAAGAGTCGGCCTTCCTATAGAGCAGGGCCTTTCAAAATTCCTTGACCTCGACAGATGCTATTCAAGGAGCAAGATTAAAACCGAAAAAGGCAACTACCTTGTAGTGTATGATTTCCATCTGTCTGCATATACCACCGATCCCGAGACTGCGCAGACGCAGCTCAAGATGGTAGTTGAAGACATGACAAATGAGTACGAAAAAGGCAACTACTGCATTGCGGGCGGCGACTTTAACTGCGACGTACTCGGCAAGTCGCCTGAGATATTCCATACGGAGAGCGTAACCTATGACTGGGCGCAGCCCATCAATCTCAGCCTGTTTTCATACGTAACAGATCTTGTAGCACCTTACAGCGAAGAGACCAATGCCGCGACCTGCCGCAACCCGAACAAGCCGTACGAGGTAGGCGATTATGTAGTAAGCGTAGACGGATTCATAATTACAAAGAATGTTACTCTTATTGAATCAGACGTAATCGACACCGGATTCAAGTATTCGGACCACAACCCCGTGTATATGAGAATAATACTTAAGGACGAATAAAGGCGCAAATATGAGCACAGAAATCCCTTATAAAATCTATCTTTCAGAAAATGAACTTCCGCGCGAATGGTATAACCTTCGCGCGGATATGCCGAACAAACCGGCACCGCTGCTTAATCCGCAGACGCTTGAGCCGGCCACATTTGACGAGCTTCGCAAAGTATTTTGCGACGATCTTGCGCGTCAGGAGCTGGACACAGACAATCCGTTTACCCTTATTCCCGACGAGATAAGAAACTTCTATAAGATGTATCGTCCCGCTCCACTTATCCGCGCATACTGTCTGGAAGAGCAGCTCGGCACACCTGCCAAGATTTATTACAAATTCGAAGGCAACAATACCAGCGGAAGCCACAAGCTGAACTCGGCAATCGCTCAGGCATACTATGCAAAAAAGCAGGGACTTAAAGGCGTAACGACCGAGACCGGAGCCGGTCAGTGGGGTACGGCCCTTGCCATGGCATGTGCTTACTTAGGGCTCGACTGCAAGGTCTACATGGTCAAGGTTTCCTACGAGCAGAAGCCGTTCAGAAGAGAAGTAATGAGAACCTACGGCGCATCCGTAACACCGTCACCCTCTCAGGAGACGGCAATCGGACGCCAGATATTAAAAGAGCATCCCGGTACGGGAGGAAGTCTCGGCTGCGCTATATCAGAAGCGGTAGAGACGGCGACGAGCACCGAAGGCTACAGATATGTACTCGGCAGCGTACTTAATCAGGTAATGCTGCACCAGTCGGTAATAGGTCTTGAAACCAAAGCCGCGCTTGATAAGTACGGAGAGAAAGCCGACATCATAATCGGCTGCGCAGGCGGAGGCTCCAACCTTGGTGGTCTCATCGCACCTTTCATGAAGGAGAAAATACAGGGCACATATGACTGCCGCATAATAGCAGTTGAACCGGCATCATGTCCCAGCTTCACAAGAGGAACATTTGCCTATGATTATTGCGACACCGGAAGGGTATGCCCCCTTGCCAAGATGTATACACTGGGCAGCGGCTATATGCCCGCGGCCAACCACGCCGGCGGCTTAAGATACCACGGCATGAACACAACGCTTTCACAGCTCTATCACGACGGACTGATGGAAGCTACTACAGTAAAGCAGACTGAAATATTTGAAGCAGCTGTTAAGTTTGCAAAAGTAGAAGGAATCCTCCCCGCACCCGAGAGCGCACACGCAATCAAGGTTGCCATGGACGAGGCGATAAAATGCCGCGAGACGGGCGAGGCAAAGACCATCGTATTCGGACTCACCGGAACAGGATACTTCGATATGTACGCATATGAGAAGCACAACAACGGCACGCTTGAGAACTATTTGCCCACAGACGAAGAGCTGGCGGCGGCAAGAGAATTTTTACCCAAGGTTGATTAACAGACGAAATTATATTCGGAGGTTTTTATGAATATTAAAAAAGCAGTATTAGCGGTATTGGTAGGCGCCATGACTCTTGCGGCATGCGCTTCCGAGAAGGGCGAAGCAGTGCCGGTTCAGGCAGTTACCGACATTGCGAGCTTTGCAACAGGTCTTCAGGACAGATACCTGGGCAAAGTCGTTTCAATGCAGACACAGAACGTGGAGAGAGACGAGAGCCGCATCATAAAGGAAACTCTCGTAGCAGCCGGCGACAAGGTGACTGCCGGACAGTTATTATTTACCTATGATATGGATGAGCTTGAGCTTACCATAGAGCAGGGCGAGCTTGAGTTGGAGCGCTTAAAGGGCAGCATCCAGACATCCGAGAGCCAGATATCCGTGCTCAAAAAAGAACGCGACAACGCTTCCTCTTCAGAAAAGCTGTCATACACTCTGGAGATTCAGGCACTTGAAGTTGAGATAAAGCAGACAGAATACAATATCGGAGCAAAAGAGGTTGAACTCGACAGACTTCGTGCGGCAAAGGACAACACGGAAGTATACTCAGAAATCGACGGAATCGTTCAGAGTATAAATGAAAACGGCTTTGATAACTACGGCAACCCCCTGCCTTATATAGTAATTATGCAGGTCGGACAGTACAGAGTTGAAGGCAAAATAAACGAGTTTAACGCAAACAGCCTGCCTTTCGGAGCGCAGGTTATCATCCGCTCCCGCATGGACGAAAATGTAACCTGGACAGGCACGGTTGATTATGTGGATTATGACAATCCCGTATCTAACCAGAACGGATATTACGTCTCCGGAGAAACAGCCACAAAATATCCTTTCTATGTAACGGTAGAAACAAGCGAAGGCATGATGCTCGGACAGCACGTATACATTGAGCTTGACAACGGACAGGAAGACGAAAAGGACGGTCTGTGGATTCCTATGTCATATATTGTATACGAAGGCGACAAAACCTTTGTATGGGCAGCTGATGATGACGAGATCGAAAAACGCGAGATAACCGTAGCCGAGACAAATTATGATCTCGGACAGGTACTCGTAGCCGAAGGGCTCACCGAGGAAGACTTTGTAGCATTTCCCACGGAAGGAATCGTGGAAGGAAGCCCGGTTATAAAACAGGAACAGCAAGATTCGACTATGCCGCAGATAGGCCCGGTTATGCCGACAGGTGCCGCAGTAGATCTTATTGGGTGAAGAGCATGATAATAGAGTTAAAAGAAATATATAAGGACTATTATCAGGACAAGCTCACAACGCCCGTGCTGAAGAACATCAATTTTTCAGTAGAAGAGGGCGAATACCTTGCGATAATGGGTCCGTCCGGATCAGGAAAGACTACGCTGATGAATATAATCGGCCTGCTTGATGTGCCCACATCAGGCACATACCTGCTGTCCGGAGAAGATGTATCAAAAAGGCCTGACGCGCAGATGGCCAAAATTCGCAACAAAAAGATAGGCTTCGTATTTCAGCAGTTCAACCTGCTTCCGAAGCTTACGGCCTTAGACAACGTAGCACTTCCGCTCCTTTACGGAAAAGTGCCGCGCGCAAAAAGAGAAGAAATGGCGCAGGCGGCCCTCGATAAAGTCGGCATCGGCGACAAAGCACGCTCATATCCTACGCAGCTCTCAGGCGGTCAGTGCCAGCGCGTAGCCATAGCCCGCGCAATGGTAGGAAGCCCTGAGCTTCTTTTAGCAGACGAGCCTACCGGCGCACTCGATTCCAAATCCGGCGCGCAGGTAATGGATTTATTTGAACAGCTTAATGCAGAAGGAACCACAGTTATATTGATTACGCACGACGCAAATGTTGCTGCCCGTGCGCATAAGACATACCACATATTCGACGGAGAAATATCCGAAAGAGGAAAGGAGGCAGGCGTATGAGCAAGACAGCAAAAAGAATACTTATCATAGCAATTTGCGTCATAGCTTTTGCGGCAATAGTCGGCGGCGTCTTCCTCATATCCCAAAAGAACAAAAAAGCCGTCCCTGTATATTCAATCGACATGATTGGTATGACCGATTACGTTGACTGGAGCAGCGGCACCATGGTAAGCGGCGAGGTTAAGGCTGACCGCATACAGCAGGTTTATGTAAGCAGCACTCAGATTGTAAATGAAATCTGCGTTAATATCGGCGATGAGGTTAAGGTCGGAGATTCGCTGTTAGCTTACGACTCAACGCTCAGCGAACTGAATGTTGAATCCAAGGAGATTGCAGTAAAGAAGCTCGAGCAGAGCATTAAGACTGCGAAGAATGAGCTTGAAGTTATCAAGACCTACAAGCCCGGTGTTCCGATTCCGAATTCATTTGCCCAAAGCGGCGAGATTAAATTCGCTTCATTGGAAGAAACAAGCGCTCCTGATATTACGGAACCTGCAGAGTTTGTCCCGGTGCTTGTATCCGGCGAAGGAACAGCAGAGAGTCCGTACATTTATTTATGGAATGAGTCCGCGGCGATAGGAAAAGAACTTCTCCTGTCAGTACTCGGGGAGGCAGATGACGTATTCTTCGTCCTTATGAAGAGAGAAGGAGACTTAATAGACGGTCTGCACGAATACAGTTATGTATATGAAGCGATAAGGACAGAAGAAGAAATTACTATCATCCCTGCAGGCTTCATGGCTGCAGAAGAAGATCCGCTCATTATATTTGACCCTGAGCAACCGACTGACCCGACTGACCCGACTGAGCCGACGGATCCCACGGACCCGACCGACCCTTGGGTAGACCCCGGAATCATTTATACGGCCGAAGAAATCGCTCGCATGCGCATGGAAAAAGAGGTTGAGATAAAAGATCTTGAGATGCAGTACAAGTTAGCGCAGGTTGAGCTTGAGCGTCTTAAACTTGAGCTTGACAACCAGACGGTTAAGAGCACAATCGACGGCGTAGTTACCGCAATAAATGACGTAGAAATGTCTGCGATAGAAGGAACCCCCGCTATTACGGTATCGGGCGGCGGCGGATATGTAATAGAAGGCACCGTAAGCGAGCTTGCCTACGCGAATATTCATGTTGGAGATTCAGTAACAATAAACGACTGGATGAGCGGAAGCGAGCTTAGAGGAACGATCTCCGAGATATCGAAGTTCCCGGCTGCAACTAATTTCTACGGCGGAGGGGATGATGCAAGCTACTATCCTTTCTATGTAACAGTAGAGGACGGCGCCAATCTGTACGAGGGCAGTTGGGTTGACATCAACCTTGCGTCCACGCAGCAAGAAGGCGAAGGCAGTTTATATCTGATGAAAGCATTCGTAAGATCAGAGGGCGGCGCTAATTACGTGCTGCTCCGCGATGAGAATAACGAGTTAAAGAAGGTTACTGTTACAACCGGCAAGAGCCTTTGGGGCGAATATGTTCAGATTCTTTCCGGAATTACAACAGAGGATTTTGTCGCATTCCCTTACGGTGACGCAAAGGAAGGCGCAGCCACTACAGAAGGAACCATCGAAGACCTGTATGGCGCGGTATATTATTAAGGAGGTGAAGCCATGTTAGAGAATATATCAATTGCATTCCAGGGTATATGGGGACATAAGCTTCGCTCATTCCTTACTATGCTGGGCATTATCATCGGTATCGCATCGATTATCGCAATCATTTCCACAATCAAGGGAACTAACGAGCAGATAAAACAGAACCTTGTAGGCTCCGGCAACAACGCCGTAAATATTTCCCTGTACCAAAACAATTACCCGATGAGCTTTGACTATACCGAGGTGCCGGAAGGCATACCTTATATAGATGAAGACATAATAGAAAAGTTGCAGAACATCGAGGAAGTCGAAAAGGTCGCAACCTTTTATCAGCGCGATTATGCCGAGAGCATCATGCACGGCAGCACATATTATAACGGGCCTGTGTACGGCATAGATTCAAATTATTTTGACGTTATCGGATATCGCGTGTTCTCAGGAAGAGAATTCACCGAGAGAGATTATGAAGAGTTCCACAAGGTAGTGATTCTTGACAAGAACGCGGCAGAGGCATTATTCGGCACGGATAATCCGATAGGCAAGACCGTAGAGATCAAGAGTGAGCCGTTCACCGTAGTCGGACTTGCCGAGGAACGCTCTGAGTTCCAGCCGGTTATTAATTCGCTCAGCGATTACCAGATGTATTATCAGAACACAAGCGGCAAATTGTTCCTGCCGGCCGCTCTTTGGGAGTCGGTTTACATCTTTAATGAACCGCAGAGAGTAGTCCTTCGTGCAGTAGATACTGACGCTATGACGGAAGCGGGACGCAAGGGCTCTGAGATATTAAACGCTACGCTCCAGGTTTCCGATAAAACCATTACATACAGAAGCGAGGACCTTTTGGAGCAGGCAAAGCAGCTTCAGGAGCTGTCCGAATCTACGAATCAGCAGCTTATCTGGATAGCAAGCATTTCACTTTTAGTAGGCGGTATCGGTGTTATGAATATCATGCTTGTGTCTGTTACGGAACGTACCAGAGAGATAGGTCTTAAAAAGGCTATCGGTGCGGCGAAGAACAAGATACTGCTGCAGTTCCTCACGGAGGCAGCGGTGCTTACAAGTATCGGCGGACTTCTCGGTGTGCTTGGCGGCATCGGTATGGCGCAGATCATATCGGGCATGAGCGGCGCGCCGGTTGCAATAGATGTTCCAGCATCAATAATCGCTGTTGTATTTTCAGTATTAATAGGTATAATTTTCGGATTACTTCCCGCAGTTAAGGCTGCGAAGCTCAATCCGATAGAGGCGTTGCGCCGCGAATAATACATTTGCCCCGCAGCAAGAGAGGAGGACTCATGAAACTCAATAACAAGCAGACGGTATTTGTAGGTCTGGCATTTATGTCTATCTGCGCCTTCTGGGGCATGTATGACAATGTCATTCCGCTTATTCTGACCAAGACATTTGCGATGAATGAAACAGTGTCCGGTATCATCATGGCGCTCGACAATATTCTTGCGCTGTTCCTGCTACCGCTGTTCGGAGCAATGTCCGACAAGGTTAATACACCTTACGGAAAGCGTATGCCGTTTATTATTTTCGGAACAGTGGTTGCTGCGGTACTGCTTAACATTCTGCCTGTTCTTGATAATTCCTACGCAAAGAATCCGCAGACATCTACCATGATTACTTTCGTTGGCACGCTCGGACTTCTGCTTGTCGTAATGGGTACTTACAGATCACCTGCGGTTGCGCTGATGCCTGACGTAACGCCCAAGCCTCTCAGATCCAAGGGAAATGCAATCATCAATCTCATGGGCGCTATCGGCGGCGCACTGTATTTAGGACTTGCCGCAGTGCTGTACCCGAAATCAAAGACCGAAGGACTTGAGCATGTTGACTATCGGATGCTGTTTATCATAGTCGGCGCAATCATGATTGTATCAATCATAATTCTCAAAATCACCACCAACGAGCCTAAGCTTGTTGCCGCAAATAAAGAGCTCGAAGCAAAGCATCCTGAATGGAATCTTGCAGAAAGCAATGACTCCGGCAAAGAGGTTCTTCCTCGCCCGGTTAAGAAATCTCTGCTGTTCCTTCTTGCGTCAATCGCGCTGTGGTTCATCGGATATAACGGAGTTACAACCTGGTTTACGGTTTACGCAGAAGGCGTTATGGGCAAGAGCCTCGGAGAGGCATCGGTTTATACACTTATTGCTACCATCGGCGCCGTTATTTCCTATATTCCCATCGGCATAGTTGCATCTAAGTTCGGACGCAAGAAGACAATTATGTTCGGCTGCATACTGCTTGCCGCTTCTTTCGGAGCAGGATATTTCCTGACCACTACAAGTTGGGGTTCAGGCATAGTTATGTACGTAGTATTTGTCCTTGTAGGGCTTGCCTGGGCAGCCATCAACGTCAACTCGCTTCCTATGGTAGTTGAGATGTGCAAGGGCTCAGACATTGGTAAATTTACCGGGTATTATTACACCGCGTCTATGGCAGCGCAGGTTGTTACACCTATCGTAGCCGGTACGCTTATGAGAAATATCGACTACAAGGTGCTCTTCCCTTATGCAGCACTGTTCGTTGCGCTTTCATTTGTAACCATGTGCTTTGTTAAGCATGGTGACGTTAAGGCTGACGCCAAAAAGGGACTTGAAGCATTTGAGGAGATGGATTGATGAGCAACCCTAAGTGGGAGATTCTCGGCAAATATATCTACGCACATAGGGGCTACCATGACAAGCCTCAGATTCCGGAGAATTCTCTGGCGGCTTTTAGGCGTGCGCTTACTCGTGGTTGGGGCGCCGAACTTGATGTGCATCTTCTTAAGGATGGCACGCTGGCAGTATTCCACGATTCCGATCTTAAGCGCTGTACAGGCGTAGACGGAATTATAGAAGACCTTGACGCTGAAGAATTAGCGAAACTGCGCCTCGAGGGCACGGATGAACATGTACCGCTTTTTGATGAGGTGCTGGCGCTTTTTGAACACAAGACTCCGCTTATTATTGAACTTAAAACCCGGAAGGGCAATCATCTTGCACTTGCTGAGGCGGTCTGTAAGAGGCTGGATTCGTATGAGGGCGACTTCTGCATTGAATCATTTGACCCGAGGGCCATTGCGGATGTCAGGAAGCTGCGCCCCGATATAGTCCGCGGACAGCTTGCGGCGGACTTTATGAAAGAGGGAGAGGGCCTGCCGTTATATCAGAGAGTTATCCTTACGAACCTATGGTTCAATGTGATTACAAAGCCTGATTTTATCGCATACAAATTTGAGGATAGAGACAGAGCGGCAAATCGCAGAGCTATACGGCGCGGAGCGCAGGAGGTTTCCTGGAC
>JAZRXC010000016.1:0-8311 GCA_045600025.1 Lachnospiraceae bacterium | reverse complement strand
GTACATTCTGAGTACTTCTGCAGTAGCTTTGTCGTGAGCAGCGCGAAGCTCAGGCTTTGATAATCCGGCGGTCGGAATAGGCTCGCCGAACTGGATATAAACATGAGTGGGTTTGAAATATGTGATGTGATATTCGTAGATCTCATCGGTACCATATAGCGCAACGGGAACGATCGGACAACCTGCTTTATCGGCAATCTTGTAGCTGCCGTCATGGAATTCAATCATCTCCTTGGTATGGTTACGGGTACCTTCAGGGAAGACAAACATAGTGCGTCCGTTCTTAATGGCTTCAGCACATTCATTGATGGTTGCAAGCCCTTTTCTCGGATCTGAACGATCCAGGAAAATACAACCTGCAAGCCTCATCCAAAAAGCAAGAGGAGGAATTTTTGTAAACTCTTTTTTTGCCACGTAACCTAAACGTCCTTTAATATAAGGATAAGAAGTAATGATGTCGAAATAACTCCTGTGATTACCGACTAAAAGGCAGGGCTCCTTTGTCGCGTATTCTACATTTCGAACGGTAACGCGAGTGCCTGCCATAAAAAGAACAAGCCTAAGTGCAAGACGCGCGATAACCAGAGTCACGCGTTCGCGTGCACTCTTGGAAAACAGGCCGATGATAAGAAGGATAGTACCGGCAAACAGTGTCCACGGAACAAAAAATATGAACACGATTACATACATTATTGCAAGTCTGATGCCACCTGTAAATTTTTCCAAAGATAACACCTCCGTTAATAAAACTATGTAATAGTATTTCACATTTTGGCTGATTTATCAAGTATTGCAGATTTGTTTTTTTACTCTGCAGATGCTATAATATACATACAAATTCTTATTACATAAGGAGAATATTCATATGAATCAAGAACCCGTACTCGTAGTTATGGCAGCAGGTATAGGAAGTCGTTTCGGAAATGGCATTAAACAGCTTGCTAAGCTCGGCCCTTCGGGTGAGCCGATTATTGATTATTCGGTATTTGATGCAATTGAAGCCGGATTCAAAAAAGTAATATTCATTATTCGTAAGGACATAGAAGCTGATTTTACGGAGATAGTGGCAAATCATTTAAAGAATTATATTGATATTGAATATGCATTTCAGGATATGGATGATCTTCCTTCCGGATTTACCCGTCCCGACGGAAGAACTAAGCCCTGGGGCACAGGTCATGCAATTCTTGCAGCGAGAGATATTATAGATGCACCGTTTGCCGTAATTAACGCTGACGATTATTACGGAAAAGAGTGCTATAGACATATCTATAATTTCCTTAAGAATGACTGCAGTCCTGATAACGCAGGTATGGTAAGTTTCATAATCAAGAATACATTAAGCGAAAACGGAACCGTTACACGTGGCGTATGTACGCTCGGTGATAACGGCAAGCTTGCCAGCGTTCATGAAACAATGGATATAATACGCGGCGGTGACGGAATTATTACCGGTGAATTTGAGGGGGAGAAAGTTACGCTGGATGATGAAGCGAAGGTTTCGATGAATCTCTGGGGGTTCCATCCCTCATTTGTTAGTGAACTCCGGAAAAGGTTCACAGGATTTCTTGCCCAAGTACCCGAAGGAAATATTAAGGCAGAGTATTTGCTCCCTTCAGTAGTAGATGATTGCATTCATGACGGAACTATGACGGTTGATGTACTTACCAGCCATGACAGATGGTTCGGCGTGACATATGCGGAAGATAAAGAATACGTTCAATCTCAGCTTGCCGATTATGCGGCTAAGGGACTATACCCGAATCCGCTGTTCAAATAATTCCGCAGACATCAAAACGGCGCCTGATACACCAAGGCGCCGTTTTTAATATGCGAAATATTACAAAAACAGTTTTAATATCTGCACCGCATTTGCAGCGGCTCCTTTTCTTATCTGGTCGCCGCAGCACCAGAGAGATATGCCGTTTTCACTTGTGAGGTCTTTTCTGATGCGGCCGACATACACCTTATCCTGATTTGAAGTATCAAGAGGAGTAGGGTAGTCGCGTCCGCAGATATCATCAGCCAGAACAACGCCGGGAAAAGCAGAGATAGCAGACTTGACTTCCTCAAGTGAAAGTTTATCTTTTGTGCGCAGCGTGGCTGATATAGCATGAGAGCGTGATACAGGTACACGCACGCATGTGCAGGTGCAACAAAAGTCGGGCAGATGCAGAATCTTTCTTCCTTCGTTCTGGAGTTTCATTTCCTCAGAGGTATATCCGTTATCTGTGTAACTCCCGATATAAGGAATAACGTTCTTGGCAATCTGCGTGGGGAATACGTGAGCTACGGGCGTTTTTCCTGCGTGCAGGTCTTCAAGCTGCGCATCAAGTTCGAGTATTCCACCTTGTCCTGCACCTGATACTGCCTGATATGTGCAGGCTACCATGCTTGTGATGGGAGATAACTTCGCAATCGCAGCAACTGCCATCATGGTAATGATGGTCGAGCAGTTAGGATTTGCGATAATGCCGTTATGTTTTAGAGCGTCCGCACCGTTGATCTCAGGAACGACGAGCGGAACATCCGAATCAAGCCTGAAAGAAGAACTGTTGTCGATGAAGATTGCACCGGCTGCTTTAATGGCAGGGGCAAATGCTTTTGCGAGTCCGCCTCCGACAGCGCCAAGTACAAAATCCATTCCGGCAAATGAATTTTCCTGCGCCACGGACACGGTTATGTCTTGGCCGCGAAAAGGAAGAACGACGCCCGCGCTTCGCTCGCTTGAAAGAAGCCTAAGTTCACCGACCGGGAGTTCATACTCTTCGATAATCTTTAACATCTCACGACCGACAGCACCGGTCGCTCCTAATATAGCAATATTAACGTTTTTCATAAAAGCTCCTATCAGCCTGCAAATCCATTGTACAGAATGCGGACAGTAGTATCGAAATCTTTATTGTCAACACCGACGGTGATTGAGAGCTCGTCGGCACCCTGTGCGATGGTTTTGATATTTACCCCGCTTTCACCGAGGGCGTTGAAAAGTCTTCCGGATATACCGGGGCGGAAGGTCATCTTACGGCCGACAGCAGCAACAAGTGCGAGTCCATCCTGAGTATCTACTTTATCCGGTACACATTTCTTCTGAATATCGGCGATGCAATCAAATATGCAGTTCTCGATTGATGCTGATGAAACCGTAACAGAATATGAATCAAAGCCGAGGGTAATGTGTTCGGCGTTTACATGATATTTGCCCAGAATATCAAGAGCGATTTTAAGGTTCTCCGTGACATTCATACTGTGCTTTTGAACAGTGATTACGGTAAAGTTCTTTCTTCCGGCGATACCGGTTATGAATCTTTCATGATCAGCTCCTTCGCTCTCTATTTTTTCAACTATAACAGTACCGGGATCGTCGGGAGCATTGGTATTTTTAATTATGAGAGGAATGCCGGCATCACGCACGGGAGCCACGGAATCCTCCTGAAGCACAGATGCGCCTGAGATAGCAAGAGCGCAGAGCTCAGCATAGGTCATCATCGGAATCGGCTTAGGATTCTCAACTATGGGGGGATCAGCCATGAGAATACCCGATACGTCGGTCCAGTTCTCGTATGCATCGGCAGTGAGCGCAGCGGCTGCAAGCGAACCGGTGATATCGCTGCCGCCTCTTGCCATGACTTTTATTTTCCCGTTAGGAAGTGCGCCATAAAAGCCGGGGATGACGATTTTTCCGTATTTGCCATAAGCGTCGCAGATGGCAGCGTAAGTCTTTTCTTTATCAATCGTTCCGTCAAAAGAAAAGAAAACACAATCCTTTGCATCTACAAAAGTGTAGCCAAGGTAGTCAGCCATCATTTTGGCAGTGAAATATTCGCCGCGGGATACGATGTAGTCGCGGGAGGAATCCTTTGAAAGAGAAGCTCTGAAAGCTTCCAATTCATTTGCGATATTGCAGGAGAGCGCCAGAGATTCTTTAACGAGCGAAAAGCGCTCATTTATTGTATCTAATATGTCATCGCAAGATACACCGTACTCCAGATGCGCCTGGCACAGGTAAAGAAGGTCTGTAAGCTTATGGTCATCAGCATATCGCTTGCCACCGGCAGAGACTATTACAACCTTGCGTGAAGAATCATCGCAAATGATGTTTTTAACTTTTTTGAACTGTTCAGGACCCGCTACGGATGAACCGCCGAATTTGGTAACCTTTAACATATTTACTCCTTTTCAACAGCCGCAAAAAACATGCCTAAGCCGGCGGCGCGAACATCACTTGCCAGCTTATGAACAGATGCGACAGATAGTTTATTTGAAAGTCCGCAGATATCTTCACCTTCTGATATTATTTCAGCGAAGAGACCTTCTGCATATTGCTTCGGAATACGAATGTAGTAGCTTTGCGTAACTGCCTCATTATCAGCAGCAACCCGCACGCAGTTTGAATCAATCATGCTCATCATGCCATCTGAGAGAGACACGAGGTCGCGCATAACTGCTGAAGCAGTGGGATAGCGGCCGGCGCCCTGGCCGAAGAGGGAAATCTGACCGGAATCGGCTCCTATATAGCAGGCCATATTTCCGTTGAACTTTACGGCGTTAGCCGGACTGTCAAGGCGGCAGATAACGGGCTCAACATATGCGCTTAAAACTCCGTCTGCAAGGCTGGCATTTGCCATAAGTCTGCAGACGTATCCGAGAGATTTAATGCGAGAAGCATCATCGGCAGAAAAGCTTTCAATGCCTTCGCATAAGACTCCTTCGGTAGGAAGCATGCCGTAGGAGACGGCACACGCAAGAAGAATCTTACGCTTTGTATCAAGACCGCTTACGTCTGCTGTAGGATCGGCTTCGGCATAACCAAGTTTTTGAGCTTCTGCGAGTGCAGCATCGTAGCTGAGCCCCTCACTCTGCATCCTGTCAAGGATATAGTTCGAAGTACCGTTAAGTATGCCGGAAAGCGAGAGAATGGTATCGCCGCTTCTTACAGCGCATTTTATATTGTGCAGGTAGGGGATTGCGCCGCCGCATGCGGCAGAAAAAAGAAAACCGCATCTGTGCTTCTCGGCAAGAGAAGCAAGTTCCGGTCCCTTATCGGCTACGAGTGCCTTGTTGGAAGTCACGTAGTTTTTACCGGCACCAAGGACGGCGCAGGCATATTCATATGCAGGATGAATACCGCCAATAGCCTCAACTACGGTATCGACAGATTCATCGGTTATTATTTCATTTATATCGGATGTTTTAAAATCAGCATCTATAAACTGCGGCAGGTCGAGAACCTTGCCTACGGAAAATCCGGGAGCAGTCGTAAGTAAATCATAAACGCCCTTCCCGACTGTTCCGAAACCGAGAACAGAAACCTTCATATTTGCCTCCATGTGTCCGCGTACAAAATACACTTGTTTTTTTGACTCGGACAGTGTATCATACTTTTATAGCAAATTCAAGTGCTTTTATATTTAAGGAGTGATACTGATGATTATTTCCGTACCCGCAACATCGGCTAATATAGGACCGGGATTTGACTGCCTCGGAATCGCGTGGCAGTTGTATAACGAAATAGAGTTTTCAGAAGCAAGCAAAACTTCTGTTACAGGATGCGACGCACGCTTTTGCGATGAGAACAATCTGGCTTACAGAGCATATGCCTATGCATTCGAATCCGCAGGCAAAAAGCCTATTCCCGTATCAGTATGTTTCGGCAAATGCAACGTGCCCGTTTCACGCGGCCTCGGATCATCAGCCACTTTAACTATCGCAGGTATATTTGCGGCAAATGAAATCGGTATGTTGGGGCTGTCTAAGGAGGATGAAACAGAGCTTGCAACGCAGATGGAGGGCCATCCCGATAATGTGGTCCCGGCAATATACGGCGGATTCACGGCTGCTAAGCTGCATAACGGAAAAGTGTCATATGAAAAATTCGGATTCAGTGATGACTGGAAATGTTTTATTATCGTTCCAGATTTTGAAGTGCGTACGCAGGATGCGAGAGCGGTCCTTCCGGTAGCTTATCCGAAGGAGGATGTGATTTATTCGCTCACACGTATTCCGCTTCTTATTAACGCACTGGCAAAGGGGGAAGGCGAAAATCTTGAAGATATTATGGATGACAAGATTCATGAGCCGTACCGCAGACCGCTTATTACCGGGTACGACACTGCTTACAGAATCGTAAAAGAAGCAGGGGCAGACGGATTGTGCATATCAGGCTCCGGCAGCAGTATGCTTTGCTTTGCCCATAATGACGCAGTATATGAAAAAGCGAATGAAGCACTGCTAAGAGAGTTTCCCGGCTGGAAGATTATTCCTGTTTTACCCGACAAAAAAGGCGCTCAGATCATTTTCTGACCAGACGCCTGAAATATTATCTTTATCGGACTGCTCCGGCAGTCCTTTTATTATAAACGCTTATTGCAGAAAGTATTTTATTGTGCTCAGTTTTCAGAACACCGCATTTGCATAGCGCAAAGGCTATGACAAGCATGATACCCATTGATAAGATCTGTCTGCTGAGCAGGGACGTGATTTCCATTTATCCTCCTGCAAAAAAACAGGCGCAAAACGCGCCCTGTTTTCTTGAGATATAAATCAATTATTTGCTGCTGTCTGAAGTGACTGTGTAGTCGGGTTTTTCAACCTGAACGATAGCAGCCTTCTGCATAGGAATGCGGCAGTTCTTGTTGCTGCCGAACTCTACGATTACAGTGTCATCGGTCATGTCAATGATTACTCCGTAGAATCCGCTTGTTGTAAGTACGGAATCACCTACAGCCATGCTGGCATAAAGAGCAGCCTGCTCCTTCTTCTGCTTACGTGAAGGACGGATGAACATGAAATACATAAGTGCGCCGAGAGCGATAATGTATACAATCCAAACAGTGGGGCTGATAGCATTTTGTGCATCAGCGGCTGCTGCGTCACCGGCAGGTGCTACGGCGCAACCTGCAAATGCCATTGCTGCAAAAGGTGCAAGGATAGCTAATATTTTTTTCATAAAAAACCTCCTGATGGTTTATGTTTCATTTCCTGATACGCATTCGAGTTTTGCGGCTTTATAGGAGGGCCAGCGGTCCTCGTCTATGGCATCCCGGATTTCTTTCATCATAGTATTATAAAAATACAAATTATGCAAGACGCAAAGTCGCATTCCGAGCATTTCTTTTGCTTTCAGAAGATGCCTTACGTAGGCTCTTGAATAGCGGCGGCAGGTAGGGCAGACGCAGCCTTCTTCTATGGGTCTTGTATCGTTTGCGAATTTTTCATTGAACAGATTCAGCTTGCCATGGTTTGTATATACGTGACCGTGGCGTCCGTTGCGGCTTGGATATACGCAGTCAAAAAAGTCTACTCCGCGGTCTACGCCCTCCAGGATATTTGCCGGCGTGCCGACTCCCATCAAGTAAGTGGGTTTATTCTGGGGCAAATATGGCACTACTGCATCGAGGATGCGGTACATTTCTTCGTGGCTTTCGCCTACGGCTAGTCCGCCGATTGCATAGCCGGGCAGATCAAGCTGTGATATTTCTTTTGCATGTTCGATTCTTATATCTTCGTAAGTGCCGCCTTGATTGATGCCGAAGAGGAGCTGCTCTTTATTTATTGTTGTTTCAAGCGAGTTGAGACGGTCCATCTCGGCTTTGCAGCGGTGGAGCCATCTTGTTGTGCGTGCTACGCTTTCTTCTACATATTTTCTCGGTGATGGGTTAGGACAGCATTCGTCAAATGCCATGGCTATCGTTGATGCGAGATTGCTTTGTATCTGCATGCTTTCTTCGGGGCCCATGAAGAGTTTTCTTCCGTCGATATGTGAGTTGAAGTTTACGCCTTCTTCGGTTATCTTGCGGAGTTTTGCAAGGGAGAAGACCTGGAAGCCGCCGCTGTCTGTGAGTATCGGTTTGTTCCAGCTCATGAATTTATGCAGGCCGCCGAGTTCGTGGATTAGTTCGTCGCCGGGGCGGACGTGCAGATGGTATGTGTTGGAGAGTTCTATCTGACAGCCTATTTGTTCAAGGTCTTCTGTGGAGACTGCGCCTTTTATTGCGGCTACGGTTCCGACGTTCATGAAGACCGGGGTCTGAACGATTCCGTGTACTGTTGCAAATTCTGCTCTTTTTGCTTTTCCGCTTGTTTTTAAGATCTTGTACATAACACTCGAATTGTACAGTAATATCTGTGCTATTGCAATACTATCTATAACCGCGCCGCCTCCTCATTCTCGCGACACATTAGCAACGGCAAACGTGTCACGATGCCTACCTCGTCTTCGCCGCCTATTACGCCACTCGCTCCGACTCCCACCGAAACGGGAGCTCTCCGCTCGGGCGGCTAGGCTCGACTCGCCTACGGCCCTGCTCCA
>JAZRXC010000015.1:0-24311 GCA_045600025.1 Lachnospiraceae bacterium | reverse complement strand
TCACTTATCAATGCAATCAACTGCACTGTTATTACGGTTATATAATTAAAAAAACGGCAATAAAAAAGCCACGCTTTATTTTAGTAAGCGTGGCTTTAAAAAAGCTAATTATGATTAATACATGCCGTCCATTCCTGCGCCCTGTGGCATAGGAGGCTGCGGCTCTTTGATAGTTGAAACAACAGATTCTGTTGTGAGAAGTGTTGAGGCAACTGATGTTGCGTTCTGAAGGGCTGAACGGGTAACCTTAGCAGGATCAAGAATTCCTGCTTCAACCATATCAACGTACTCTTCTTTAGCTGCATCAAATCCGATACCCTTCTTTGACTCCTTAACCTTATTGATAATAACGGAACCGTCAAGGCCGGCATTTTCTGCAATTGTGAACATAGGAGCTTCAAGTGCCTTAAGAACTATCTGAGCGCCGGTCTTCTCATCGCCTGACAGAGTCTCAGCGAACTTAGCAACTTCTTTTGCTGCGTGAATATACGCTGCTCCGCCACCGCAGATGATACCCTCTTCTACTGCTGCACGTGTTGCTGCAAGAGCATCTTCCATGCGCATCTTGGCTTCCTTCATCTCAGTCTCGGTTGCTGCGCCGACTCTGATAACTGCTACGCCGCCGGAGAGTTTTGCAAGTCTCTCATCATACTTCTCGCGGTCATAATCAGAAGTTGTTTCTGCGCGCTGTGCTTTAATCTGAGCAAGGCGATCATTAATCTCCTTCTGTGAACCTGCGCCATCAACAATGATAGTGTTCTCTTTTGTAACCTTAACGGATTTTGCACGGCCGAGCATATCAAGAGTAGTATCCTTAAGCTCATATCCGAGCTGGTCGCTAATGAGCTTGCCGCCTGTCAGTATAGCAATATCCTGAAGTATCTCCTTGCGGCGATCGCCGTATCCAGGGGCCTTAACACCAACTACATTAAATGTGCCGCGAAGCTTATTTACGATAAGAGTGGTAAGTGCTTCACCTTCAATATCTTCTGCAATAATCAGAAGACGCGCGCCGCTCTGAACGAGCTGCTCGAGCACGGGAAGTATCTCCTGAATATTACTGATCTTCTTATCGGTAATAAGAATATACGGATCGTCAAGACGGGCTTCCATCTTCTCCATGTCTGTGCACATGTAAGCACTTAAGTATCCACGATCAAACTGCATACCTTCAACAAGGTCGAGTTCTGTGTGCATCGTCTTAGATTCTTCAATGGTGATTACGCCGTTGCCGGTAACCTTTTCCATAGCTTCAGCAACCATATCACCTACTGAATCATCTCCTGCGGAAATAGCTGCAACTCTTGCAATCTGTTCCTTGCCCTTGATAGGACGGCTCATCTTTGCAATTGTTTCTACGGCAACTTCTGTGGCCTTCTTCATACCGCGGCGAAGTACGATAGGATTAGCGCCTGCTGCAAGATTCTTCATGCCGGCATTTACCATTGACTGTGCAAGAACAGTTGCGGTAGTTGTACCATCACCTGCTACATCATTTGTCTTGCTGGCAACTTCCTTAATGAGCTGTGCGCCCATGTTTTCGAATCCATCTGCAAGTTCGATTTCTTTTGCAATCGTTACACCATCATTTGTGATGAGCGGTGTACCATAAGACTTATCAAGTACAACGTTGCGGCCTTTCGGACCTAATGTGACGCGTACGGTATCAGCAAGTTTATTCACTCCGGTCTCGAGCGCCTTGCGGGCGTCTGCACCGTATTTGATTTCTTTTGCCATTTCAATAATACCCCCTGATTACTCTACAATAGCTAAAATATCATTCTGTTTAGCTACTATATATTCTTCTCCGTCCAGTTTTACCTCTGTGCCGGAATATTTTTGGAAAATAACCATATCTCCGACTTTTACCTGCATCTTTACATCCTCTGTGCCGGGGCCTACTGCGATAACTTCAGCCTGCTGAGGCTTTTCCTGCTTGCCGCCTGCAAGGATAATTCCGGACTTGGTTGTTTCCTCTTCAACAAGTTGCTTGAGAACAACTTTGTCACCAAGTGGTTTTAACTTCATATTGTTACCTCCTACGTTGAGTTAAGTATACTTGTTTTGCTTGACGCAATTAAGTATCTTATCACAAAGATACTTTACATTCAATCAGCCACAGCACTTTATTCAGTAGGCTGCTCTTCTGCAGCAGGCTGTTCCTCTGCAGCAGACTGCTCCTTTGCATCTGCAGGTGAAATTTCTTCTGCGTCCTCAGCTTCCACATCAGTAAAGCGCTCTTTGAAGCTTTCAACCTTCTCTTCGGCGAAGTCTTTAACCGTATCCTTTATATCTTCTGCCTTTTCGGAAACAACTTCTTTGTATTCTTCAAATTTGTCTTTTATCTTTTCGGAATACTCAGCCTTGAACGCTTCAGGATCTTCTTTGTATTTGCCATAGAGATCCTTTACATCGCCGGTAGTAGCATTAAAACCGGCAGCAACCTTCTTAGCTACTCCGGTTGCTTCCTGCCCTACTATGCCTGCAATTTCCTTAATATCATCAGCAATAATATCTGCGTTTGTCTTTGCTTCTGCCTTGGGTGCATCATCAGTCTCTTGTGCATTTTCTTCGAAAATAGCCTTAAGATCGTCATCTATCTGTTCTGCATCAACTTCTGCTTCAGGAACTGCTTCTTCCTGAACCTTCTCTCCACGCTTATAAAGAGCGTATACACTAGCCGCAACAGCGCCAATCAGCGCAACACCAAAAAACTTTTTAGCCATATTGGTATCCTCCTTTATTTTCTATTACTATTATAAAGCATTTTTCTCATACGAAATGTTAAAAATTACTAAAGTTTTATGACTTACGTGCCATGTCTGTAATGCGTGCTATTCCCGACTTAACAGCCGGTACGGTAAGAATAATAACTGTAATTGCCGCTTCTGCAATAATATATCCGAAATTGTAAATAACCGGATATGCCCATGAAAGAGCTACCGGGAAATCTTCCGGCATATATTCCATCCAGAACAGATATCCGCCGAGGGTATGAAAAGCAGCTCTTGCCACTACCGAAACCAGATAACCAATTACAAGGCCGTGCTTTTTACCTCTGAAAAATCCGGCAAGACCGAGACAGGTAAAAGCAAACAAATAATCACATCCAACCTGCAGGAATGACAGAACATACGGGCCTTGCAGAAACTGGAGCATACCGTATACAAAGGCCGTAAGCAGTCCCGTACGCGGTCCGTACCAGTATCCGATAAGCACCACGAATAGCATGCTGCATAGTGTTACCGAACCGCCGGTGGGCAGCGGCAATATTTTTACAAACGAAAGCACATATGCAATAGCAAGTGCAACAGCGCAGAATACCAGACGTTTTACACTGATTGTCTTCTCGTCACGCTTTTTGGTAAAAAAAGCGGCAAGACCAAGCGCAAGAACTATTGCTGCAACAGCCAAAACATAGCCTAACGCGGTCAAACCGCCATCTTGATTAATTAATCCCATTTTGATTCCTCCGTTGGCATTATCCAAATCAGGTTCCAGGGTCGAGGCAGTTGCCTCCTCTCAGCAATTAAGCTCCCCTTCATCTTATTTATATTATATCCACTTTCCTAAAAACTTTCGTGGCATATGAGGTTCAGTATATTCTATTTGCAGCCCTGCAAAAATGTTGTCAGCATTTGCGGCAAGTCTTTTTGCATATTCTCTGCCAAGTTTGTTTGATATAAGCCTATATGCGTCTTTCAACCTCGGCGGACGTTTTTCCATTGAATGTGCATCTGATGCAATTACATGCACAAGATTCCACTTAATGCATTTTAATATAAAGTCCGTCAGCTTATGATCCATGAAAAGCGAGTCCGCATCGACCTGCAGGATGCATCCCATATCTGCCCATTCGTATAACACGATAGGATTCGATAAAACATATGGATATCTCTCGACATGGGCAATAATTGATACAATCCCTTTGTTATCGAGGCTTGAAATTACTTGTTTTAAAAAAACAGGTTTTTGCCTAGACGATAATTCAAGGAGAAGATAACCTGTGTCACCTAATGTTAACCTCCATGCATCCATGTTCACCAGCGCCGGTGAAAAATGCACCTCAGCCCCGAGTGCCGTTTTTATCTCGCCAGGTATTATTCCTCTTGATAATATATCCGCATATGCAGCATTTCTAAATGTTAAAAAGCGATCCATTTCTATCTTTTCCGGATAGAAATGCGGAGTAAACATTATTTTATTTACTCCTTGGCGCTTTTCTTCAGTGAGCAATTCATGGGTCTGCGCTGTATTTGCTGCTCCATCATCGATATGCGGTAATATGTGTGAATGCAAATCTGTCATATCAAATACTAATTTTCATCACCATCTTTATAGTAGTAATTAGAGTACGAATAATAATATCCGCTCTTTGAATATGGTGTTGATTCCGCATCATATCTGGTGAGTATGGCACCTAATAATCTTATCTTGACATCCTCAAGTTTTTTTATAGCTAATTTAACTTCATGAATTGATGCGTACTTACTACGAACCACTAATAATGCTCCGTCAACCCAATGCCCGAGCACTGCCGCATCCGATACAACAGAGATAGGTGGAGCATCCAAAAGAATGATGTCAAATTTTGTCTCAAGAAAAGCAATAAGTCTGCCCATCTTCTCTCTTGAAAGAAGTTCAGATGGATTCGGAGGAATCGTTCCTGAAGGAAGCAGAAACAAATTCTCATTAATCTTTATTATATGGTCGGCAAGCGAAACATCTCCGGTGAAAATGTCTGCCAGTCCTCTTCTGATATTGGAAATACGGAGATACTTATGCAACACAGGTTTTCGAAGGTCACAATCAATCAGGCAAACCTTATGTCCCTCTTCTGCAAGTGCAATTCCAAGATTACATACCACTGAGGACTTCGTCTCTTCGGGAAGTGAGCTTGTGACCATAATGGTTTTTATTCCGTCAGCTTTTATTACGAAATCAACATTTGCACGAAGCGATTTAAATGCCTCAACATAATTAAAGTCTGCTTTTTTCTCAGTGATTAAAGTAACTCTTTTCCTATGATTGGTATTCTTTTTTGCCATCACTTATCACCTACCCTGATTTCTGGAATAACGCCTATAACGTTGAGCCCAAGAAATTCTTCTATATCTAAATCATCAACTATATAATTCTGAACAAGTTTTTTTATTATGAAGAAGGCAATGCAAGCTACAAAAGCGAGTGCCGCAGCAATTGCCGCCACCTTAATGGGGCTTGACGTTACAGGCTTGTCGGCAACATACACCTTGGATGCGACTCTGCAGACACCAGCCTGGATTGTATTCTCTATCTGATCCGGTGCAACTTCAGTAAGGCTCTGTAATATACGATACGCCTCATTCTTACTCTTTGAAGTAGCAGTTACTTTTATTACCATAGTATCATTGACCTGCGTGCACTCAATCATTTTACTTAGCTGCTCTGTCGTATATGATACATTCGCTTTCTGAACAACTTCATCAAGAATAATATTACTCTTAATAATTACAGCATACGTTGCAACAAGGCTTTTTGCTGAACTAATGTTGTCATTTGTCACTACTGCGGTCGGATCATCCCTTGTACTTACGAGAAGATTTACACTGGCCTCATATTTCGGCGTAATCAAAAACTTTCCGATACCATAGCCCGCCAGCGCTGCCAATATCAGTACCATTAATATGGCAACCCAGTTTTTAAGCATAGTTGCAAACAGTTCTCGCAGATCAATTGTTATCTCATCTTGTTCTTCCATAATGTTCTCCGTTTTTATATAACATGATGGTAATAAGCTCTTAATAATTACGCAGGAAATACTTTTAAATTATTACAGTATGATAGCTCCCAGAACTTTTTTATTAAACAGGCGAATCTGGCTTACATTTGCATCGAGCTTGCCCATAGAAGTAACATTGCGCTCTTCTATCAGGACAACAGCATCACAGCGTGAAAGCTCATCTACATTTGCCGCTTTAGTTACGCCTTCATTAAGTGTTACAAAGCTCATGCCGGGAACCAATTCGGGGATTTTCCTTGAAAGAATCTCCATAGTTTTTTCGGACTTAAGTGTAGAAATCAAAGCAATGCGGCTGCCTGCCTCCGCCGTGTTGGCAATAGATACTGCAGCGGTTTTGATAATCTCATCATCGCCGGGTCTTTTGTCACGCCCTTCCGCCTTCATAATCCATTTATCGATAGCGCAGAGTTTTTCGCGCACCTGCTTGTTAAGTACGCCGAGAATCGGGTAACCGTATACTGTACGAATATCGCCGGGCATGCGAAGAAGCGGGCGAATGACATATGCAACAGCGTAAACAACATACAAAACCACACAACCTACAACAAATCCAAGAAGTGTCCATTTGATACTGCTTATTATCTTTGATCCTAATGAGGGAATCATGGAAGGCATCTTCTTTTCCATCTTTACAATTTCATTACCAAGCAGAGTTGATTTTTCATCGCAGATTGCTTTCTCTTTTTCGTAATCTGATATCTGCGCTTTTAAATTGGCAATGTTTTGCTCTGCATTCTCAATATCGGAATTGGTATTTTCAATTGAAGTCGTATAACTGTTTATTTCATTCTGATAATTGTTAACTCTTGCTTTGTAGTCAGTCCTTGTGGAAATCCATGAGCTACTTCTGTATACTTCAGATTCGGTAACTGTCTTGGTAAACTGATGTGATGTGGAAATATCTGCGGTCTGTGCTTCTACAAGCGTGCTGACAGCTGCAAGAATATCTGCTGCCATAGCATCATCCTTACCATATGCGGTAACCGTTACTGTATTGGCATTTGTATCTCCGCCTACACCATATAGTTCGTCAATGAAGTCATTGTCCAGACCATATTTTGCTGCAAGCGCCTTGATTTCTTTGCTACCGGAAAGGGGGCTTCTGTAAAGGCCTACTATCTGGTCTGCAGGATCACGGAAAGTCGTAGGGCTGTCGCCGGGTACAGTTACCTGGTAGACATTTCTTCTCATATGAATCTCTTCCGCTGCCTGAATTAAGACTGAATTATCCAGATAGCGTTGTGATTCATTCAGCAAATCCTGAGAATTACCGATTTGAACTTTTAATGTTTCAATATATTTTTGCTTAGAATCGATATTAATCTCGTTATATTTAATATTCAGTTTAGCCGCATTTATTTTCTCCTGAAGGTCTGTGGCCTTCTGGCTCTCCGTACGGCGCTCTTCTTCTTTTTCGTAGATTTTATCTCTTGCGCTTATATATCCCTTATCGTAATCTTTTTCAACTACGGTTCCTTCATCAATTGCCTTTTGGAGAGCAACCGCAGAAACATTAACGTCCCAGAATTTATAGACGCCGAAAAGAAGCGCGCCTATAAGGCCTGCTATCAAAATTTTGCGCCAGCGATATAATACGTCAAAAAGCATTGCTTTTAAGTCAATTTCGTGTTCGGTTTCTTCGTATCCCATATCTTTTTCTCACTGTTTATAATAAAGATAATTATAAAGTCCAAATTATTATACAAAATCATTGCTTGTATATCAAGTATAATGACTTATCACGAATAAAAAAAACTGACAAGATGTCAGTTTTACTTGTGATAAGGCTCGTTTTTAATTATCTTAAATGCTCTGTAAAGTTGTTCTAAAAACAACACCCGCATGAGCTGATGAGGAAATGTCATATCTGAAAATGAAAGCTTGGAATCGCACCTTGAAAGCACCTCCTCCGAAAGTCCCATTGAACCGCCTATTATGAACTGAATATGTGAATTGCCGGTAACTGCAAGGTCCGAAATATACCGGGCAAAATTCTCAGAAGTATATTTCTTGCCGTTTATTGCAAGCGCAATAACATATGCATTGTCGGATATTTTTTTAACAAGTCTCTCGCCTTCTCTTAAAGGTGCCTGCGCATCGTCTGTCGCATCATCTGCTACCTCGATGATTTCAACATCTGCATAACGCGATAGACGTTTCTTATATTCATCTATTGCATTTCTGAAGTATTCTTCTTTTATCTTTCCGACACATAATATGTCAATTTTCATTCCCATAGCGCGTTCCTTTGTTTATAAAAATATAATAGTTTGTCTGTTGCGGGCAATCGCACCGATATTTATAATAGAATCATCCGGAGAATTAATATGACTGTTTGGGAAAGTCTCGGACGCACGGCTGTATACAGCGGCAGCGCAGCAGAGGCAAGTGATGAAAGTGCATATCTTACTCGAAGCGGTATCGATGCCGTTGTATATCACGACAGCGAAAAGAAGTGCTTTGTGGTTACCGTTCCTTGCGATAGCGAGGGGCTTGCCGCTCGTCTGCTTCAGCATCACAATGAAAGTGCACTTCGCTCACGCATCGAAGGTCTCAGCCACTCTCCCGCTTTCATAAGGGTAAATGAAAAACTCGCAGACGTTACTAATTCATTTCTTGTACTGCTGATCTGCGGAGGACTTTCATTTGTCATTGCCCTTATCCGCTTTTCAATTATGCTCTCCGAAGACAATTACACAAATCTCGGATTTGTTATATTTGAATTGATACTTGGCGCATTTTTTGTCATATGCGGTATCGTAATGACAATCAAATCCCGCAGGGCCCGTAAGAATCTCAGCGAGGAAAGTGCCTTTACTCTATATATTATCAACTGGATTACCGGCACATATTCCGGTGATGATATTGACAGCATTATACTGCGTCGCGACGATTACACTGATCTTGAATCCGCGAGAAAAGAACTAATCAAAGCATATATTTCTCGTGAATTTGATATACCTGATGAGGAATACACATCATATCTGACAGATGAAGCGTACACAGCGCTCTACGAAGTTCACCGTTTAAAGCCCCACCATAAATCACACAAGTAACATAAGAAGCGGAACCGTAATAAGCGACAGCAGCGTAGTAATAAATATTACTCTGCTGGCAAATATCGTATCCGCGTGATACTGCTCCGCCAACATGAACGTCGCCGAAGGTGAAGGCATTGCCATAATAAGTGTCAATACTCCGGGAACGATGCTTGCTTCCTTAAACGGTATGAACTTTGTGCATACAAGTATAAGAAGCGGAACCAGAACAAGTCTCAGAAGTGCTGCCGAATAGCAGTCTTTGTCCAAAAATGCATCTCTGATATTTCTTTTTTCTATATTTAGTCCGATTGCAAACATAGATACAGGTGTTACGAGTGCGCCGAAATCGGCAGCAACAGTCTGAACAAAGCCGGGTAGCTTTATCTGTCCGATGAATAAAACTAAACCGATAACGGTAGCTATGTTAATAGGGGTGATGATTAATTTCGGAATAGAAAGCTTGAGCGTGCCTTCGGAGTCACGCAGCGTTACTTTAGCGCCCACGGTGTACATAAGAATATTAAATGCCATTACCATCATAGCGGTAAGGAATACACCTCTGGATCCGTAGAGCGCTTCGGCTACGGGGAAACCCATAAAGCCCGTATTGGAAAATGCCATTGCAACTTCCCATGAACCACGATGTTTCTTATCTACAGAGAATACCTTTGCGAGAACTCTGCCGAGCAGAAGTGCAAGAAGGAATATAACCAGACTGGCGCCGAAACAGATAGCCGCATCTATAAGAAGCTCTGTTTCAAACTCTCGGCTCATAGAATTAATGATATTAAAAGGAACGGCAACTTTAAGCAGAATCTGTGTCAAATCACCTGATGCTTTATCACTGAGCAGATGTGTTTTCCCGACAACAAAGCCGGTTACAATCAACAGGAATAATACCAAGATAGGCGGAATTACTACTTCAAAACCCATATTGCCCTCCTTAAATACTTTTTTAACAAAAAAAGAACGACCTTGTCGTCCTTCATGAGTAGCGAGGGAGGGATTTGAACCCCCGACACCGCGGGTATGAACCGCGTGCTCTCGCCAGCTGAGCTACCTCGCCTTAAAAAATATGGGGCCTATAGGGCTCGAACCTATGACCCTCTGCTTGTAAGGCAGATGCTCTCCCAGCTGAGCTAAGACCCCATATACAAGCCCATTCGGACTGCTTGACTAATATACCGCGCTATGATTTAAATGTCAAGCGGTTTTTTTATTTATTTTCTGCGTTGTCTTACAATTTCAAATGCAAGAACTCCGGCGGCCACGGAAGCATTAAGGCTGTCAATGTCTCCGCTCATCGGAATACGGGCTGTCATGTCACAAGCTTCACGTACCAAGCGCGAAACACCGTCGCCTTCATTTCCGATTACAAGTCCGATAGGTCCGGTAAGATTCATGTCATACATAATCTCGCCGTCCATATCAGCGCAAACAAACCAGATTCCCTGCTTTTTTAAATCGTTTATTGTAGTGACCAAATTAGTTACCTTAGCTACAGGCGTATAGTTTAATGCGCCTGCAGAAGTTCTTGCCACTGTCGGAGTAAGTCCGGCTGCACGATGCTTGGGGATGATTACCCCGTGCGCACCTGCAAGATTTGCCGTTCTGATAATTGCCCCCAGGTTATGAGGATCTTCTATTCCGTCAAGGACAAATATAAACGGCTGCTCACCCTTTTCGGCCGCTGCTGCAAGAATATCGTCAACCTCAGCATAAGTAAATGCAGAAACATAGGCAATAACGCCCTGGTGCGTGCCGGTCTCAGACATCTGATCAAGACGCTCTTTTGTTACAAAATTCAGGATAGCATCTGTTTTCTTGGCTTCTCTTACAATAGTGCGAATGGGGCCGTCCATAAGCCCATCCTGAATAAATAGCTTATCAACCGACCTTCCGCTTCTGAGCGCCTCAAGAACAGCATTTCTGCCCTCTAATTTGGATGTTTCTTCACTCTGCATTTATTCTCTCCATGCCGAGCTTTATAAGCTCATATATTCTATCTTCTTTGTCCTGTACATAAAGCCAGCCGATAAGGCTTTCGAGGGCTGTTGCCTCATAATAATCCTGTGGTGTACCGCTTTTTGCTATATGAGCGGGTGAGGCATTTTTTCCGCGTCTGTATGCTGCCGTCTCTTCTTCCGAGAGCTCGGGTAAGAGACTTTTTATCATGCAGCACTGCGTCGGCGCCATGGAATACTCAGCGGCACGTTTTGTGTATTCTTTTGTTGTTCGCTCTGAAACTGAAACAAGCAGCGTTCTGATTACAAGCTCATACACCGCATCGCCTATATAGGCAAGAGTAAGCGGTGAATAAGTCTTCACGTCACGCTGCTTGATATCAAAAGCTTTGATTATGCCCTCTTCCACTTAACGCCTTCTTTTGTATCTTCAAGAACTATACCCATCTCGGCAAGCTGATTGCGAATCTCATCGGCGCGCGCATAATTCTTCTCTGCTCTCGCCTGCTGACGTTCGGCAATAAGCGCCTCTACCTGAGTATCAAGCTCTTCTGCCTCTACCGCGGTATTAATGCCGAGAATATCGCATAATTCGGAAAGTAAATTACCTGCCGCAGAAGCTGCTTGCTTAGGCATTCCCGAAGCAATTCCCGTGTTGATGTATTTAACAAGTTCAAATACTGCAGCTATTGCATCAGCGGTATTGAAATCATCATCCATGGCGGCTTCGAATTTTGCGATATAAGTTCCGATTTCATCATTGCCACCGGCCGCTGCATCGCCTGCATATTCTTTAACTGCCTTGGCGCATGTAACAATTCTGTCAAGTCCGTTCTTGGCTGCTGCCATAAGCTCTGCAGAGAAATTGAGCGGGCTGCGATAGTGTGCGCTGAGCATAAAGAAACGCAGAACCTGAAGGTCGTATTTCTCTGCTATATCGCGTACGGTAAAGAAATTACCAAGCGATTTACTCATCTTGCGATTATCAATATTCAGAAATGCATTGTGCATCCAATAATGTGAGAAAGGCTTACCGGATGCTGCTTCCGACTGCGCGATTTCATTTTCGTGGTGAGGGAATATAAGGTCCTCGCCGCCGCCGTGAATGTCTATCGTATCTCCGAGATACTTCTGTGACATAACGGAGCACTCAATGTGCCAGCCGGGGCGACCGTCTCCCCAAGGTGAAGGCCATGAAGGCTCGCCCTCTTTTTTAGGCTTCCAAAGAACGAAGTCCATGGGGTCATCTTTCTCATCTTCGCCTGACACAAGCAAATCGCGGCTTCCTGACTTGAGATCATCCAGATTCTTCCCTGAGAGTCTTCCGTAATTAGCGAAGCTACGTACACGGTAATAAACAGTGCCGTTTACTTCGTAAGCAAAGCCCTTATCGATAAGCTTCTTTATCATCTCAATCATACCGCCGATTTCTTCGGTTGCCTTCGGATGAATAGTGGCCGGGCGGACATTCATGCCTGCCATATCCTTTTTGCACTCTGCGATGTAGCGTTCTGAAATGACGGATGAATCAACGCCTTCGGCATTTGCCGCTTTTATAATCTTATCGTCTACATCGGTAAAATTTGATACGAACTTTACTTCGTAACCTTTGTGTTCAAAATATCTGCGCACGGTATCAAAAAAGATCATAGGGCGCGCATTTCCGATGTGAATAAGATTGTATACTGTAGGACCGCATACATACATGCGGACCTTGCCTTCCTCAATGGGTACAAACTCTTCTTTTCTGGATGAAAGAGTGTTGTATATATTCATAGTGTACTCCTTAATACTTTAACTTTTCTTCGATATAATTCTTAAGTTCTGTGATGGGCAGACGTACCTGCTCCATGCTGTCGCGATCGCGAACGGTTACACATCCGTCAGTCTCTGACTCAAAGTCATATGTAACGCAAAGCGGTGTACCGATCTCATCCTGGCGGCGATAACGCTTACCGATATTTCCGCGATCATCAAATTCACAGTTCCAATAAGAAGAAAGTTCCTGATAAATCTTCTCTGCGCCTTCGTTGAGCTTCTTGGACAGAGGAAGCACGCCGACTTTAACAGGTGCAAGAGCAGGATGCAGGTGAAGTACCGTACGCACATCACCTTCGCCAAGTTCTTCTTCATCGTAAGCACTGGTGAGGAATGCAAGCAGCATACGCTCAACGCCTACTGAAGGCTCAATAACGTAAGGGATGTACTTCTTGCCCTTCTCGTCATCGAAGTATGTAAGATCCTCTCCTGAAGTATTCTGATGCTGTGTAAGGTCATAATCCGTTCTGTCTGCTATACCCCAAAGCTCGCCCCATCCGAACGGGAATAGGAATTCGAAGTCTGTTGTTGCCTTGCTGTAGAAGCAGAGTTCTTCGGGCGAATGATCGCGCATACGAAGCTCGTCATCCTTAAGGCCGAGGCCTTTAAGAAAATCAAAGCAGAACTGCTTCCAGTATTTGAACCATTCAAGGTCAGTATCCGGTTCACAGAAGAACTCAAGCTCCATCTGCTCGAATTCACGGGTACGGAAGATGAAATTACCGGGCGTAATCTCATTACGGAATGATTTACCGATCTGACCTATGCCGAAAGGAACCTTCTTACGAGATGTACGCTGAACATTCTTGAAGTTTACAAATATGCCCTGTGCTGTCTCGGGACGGAGGTAAACTGTATTCTTAGCATCTTCTGTTACACCTTGGAAGGTCTTGAACATCAGATTGAACTGACGGATATCCGTGAAGTTGTGCTTACCGCAGGTGGGACAGGGAATGTTCTTCTCTTCGATGAACTCTTTCATCTGCTCCTGTGACCATGCATCTACGGAACCGGTAAGCTCGATACCTTTCTCTTGACAATAATCTTCTATTATTTTATCAGCGCGGAAGCGCTCATGACACTCACGGCAGTCCATAAGAGGATCTGCAAATCCGCCAAGGTGCCCCGATGCCACCCATGTGGTAGGGTTCATAAGAATCGCAGCGTCAAGTCCTACATTGTAAGGATTTTCCTGGATGAATTTTTTCCACCAGGCTTTTTTAACATTGTTCTTGAGCTCTACACCGAGATTACCGTAATCCCATGTATTTGCCAGACCGCCGTATATCTCGGAACCCGGATATATAAAGCCGCGATTCTTGGCAAGAGCCACAATTTTGTCCATAGTTTTTTCCATAGTCTATCTCCTATACTCATAAAAATCGGCACTGCCTATGAGCGGTGCCGGTTTTATGTCTTTTTAGTCTTACTTGAAAATGATATAGTTCACATCACTACCGGATGTCAGAACAGTATTGTCATCTTTTTTGGTAAGTGATTTGCTGTAATACTTGATGTCGCCTTCGGTCTGCACCGCTACATCACCCTTGACGGCCACCAGATAATAATCGTCATCATCCGAAATCTGACCAAAAGATGCGCTAGCACCATCTTTATCGAGCATATTCTCGAACTTAAGATTTGAGTTAAGGCCATCGGCTACAGTGCCGACGATAAGGCTTCTGACAGGTACCGCATCAGTAGTTCCGTAGAACTGAAGCAGATGCGTCGTATTGGCAAAATCAATGAACATACGAGCGACATTGTTTTGTATTTCAAGGCTTACCAATGCTACAGGGAGTTGCTGTTCTGTTTCATCTGCGCTTACATATTCAAGCCCTGCCTGCGCCTTGTTATATGTGCGGATAGCATCATATACAAATTCGCGCAACTCACTTTCGAAGTACCTTGGTTCGGAGAACTTGCTATTGTCAAAGTCAACGACTTCGGCCATACAAACCGTTCTGTCACGTCTGATATAAACGCTGGTGACTGACGGATTAAACTCAGATGAACTGGAAAATAATCCGCAGCCGGTTATGACAAATGCCATGCTCGCGATTAGCGCTGCTGCTGCCAATCTAAAAACATGTTTCATACTATAAAACCTCCGATAATAAATTATTCGGTAACTTCTTCCGGTGCCGCAGTTTCTACAGGTGCCTCTGCTTCTGCAGGAGTTTCCTCAGCGGGAGTTTCTTCTGCGGGGGCAGCTTCCTGCGTGGGTACTTCCGGCTCAGGCAGAAGAGCCTTGCGGCTAAGGCTTATCTTGTGATCCTCAGGCATGAAATCAATAACCTTGAGTTCCAGTTCCTGTCCTACTTTAAGTACGTCCTGAGGCTTTTCTACACGCTCATGAGCAATATTTGATACATAAAGCAGTCCGTCAATTCCGGGCTCAAGCTCAACAAATGCGCCAAAGTCAGTCATACGAGCAACCTTGCCTTTTACAATGTTGCCGGTAAGATAAGGGCTGTCCTCTGTCCAGGGATTGTTTTCGGGATATTTTACGGAAAGAGCAATCTTGTCTTCCTTGATTTCTTTTACATAAGCCTCAACTTCATCGCCGACTTTGTAGAGCTTCTTGGGATTGTCAATGCGTCCCCAGCTCATCTCGGAAATATGGAGAAGTCCGTCTGCTCCGCCGAGATCAATGAAAGCTCCAAAATCAGTAAGGCTCTTTACCTTACCATTTACAATCATGCCGACTTCGATTCTGTCGAGGAGTTCCTTTAATGCTTCAGCCTTCTGTGCGGCTACAAGCTGCTTTCTGTCACCAACGATACGACGGCGACGAGGTGAGTACTCAATAAGCTTAAACTCAACGGTCTTGCCGACATATTTGGACAGATCGTTTTCGAAATTATCTGATACAAGGCTGGCAGGAATAAATACCTTCGTGCCTTCGCAATCAACTGTAAGACCTGCTTTAAGTCCCTGCTCAACTGTACCTGACAGTACGGTGCCTGCCTCAAATGCTTCCTCAAGGACCTTATTTGCGCGGTCTGAAGAAAGGCGCTTATAAGACAGAGCGACCTGACCGTCGCCATCATTTACCTTAAGGACTTTTACTTCAAGTACATCTCCTACCTGAACTGCCTCTTTAAGGTTTACGGAAGGATCATTTGAATACTCATACTTAGGTACAATTCCATCGGCTTTGTAACCGATGTTAAGAACAATTTCGTTGTCCTTTACGTCAATAACCGTGCCGGACACAATAGAGCCCGTATGTATACGATTAAGGGATCCCTCCTGGTTCAATAATTCTTCAAAGCTTTGTTCTGACATAACCTAGAACCTCCTGGATAATATTTCCCGGGGTACTTGCCCCGGCCGTTATGCCTACTTTCTGTGCGCTTAGTAAATGAGCGTTGTTCAGTTCATCTGCAGACTGCACAAACCAAGTGTTTTTGCAGGCGGATTTGCAAATGCTGTAAAGCTTTTGTGAGTTCGAGCTTTCAGGGTCTCCAACCACAATCATCACGTCAACACTGCGCGCTATGCGCAGAGCCTCTTCTTGCCTCTGCCACGTAGCGCTACAAATTGTGTTCATAACATAGTTAATGTAACATTTTATCTTAATTATTTCAACTATTTTCTCAAATTTTTCGGGATTAAATGTTGTCTGTGAAACAATTATTGCATCCGCTATTTTAGGGAGTTTTTCGGCATCTTTTTCATCGGAAATAACAAATGACTCCCCGGCGCACCATCCTCTGATTCCGATTACCTCGGGATGAGTGGGATCACCGACTATTATTATCGTTTTGGAAGCATTTTCGGGCGCAGATACAATTCCGTGTATTTTTTTTACGAACGGGCAGGTGGCATCTATAACTTCAAGCCCCCTGCTGCGGAGCTTTTCTTCTGCTTTTTTTGCGATTCCGTGCGAACGAATGATGATTTTAGCTCCGGCAGGCAGTTTTTTCGCTTCTTTATCGGTAACTGATACAATTCCGCGTGCCTTAAGTTCGTCCACAACCTGCGCATTGTGAATCAAATGTCCGTATGTATAAATTGTTTCTCCCGCGGATTTTGACGTCTCGATGGCGGTATCGACCGCTCTTGTCACACCGAAACAGAATCCTGCGGTTTTTGCGAGGATTATTTCAGGCATTTTTCCTTGTAGAGGTTATAAACATATTCGACTGACTGATCAAGCTTATAGCCGGTGTTGTCGAATATTATCGCATCATCGGCAGCCTTCAGCGGGCTGTTTTCTCTGTGAGTATCGCGATAATCGCGCTCTTCTATATCTTTTCTTATCTGATCGACATCGGGTGTTACTCCCTGCTCAATCAGCTGGCGCACTCTGCGATCAGTACGTTCTTCTACGCTTGCCGTAACAAATACTTTAAGACCGGCATCGGGCAGCACTACCGTACCAATATCGCGGCCGTCCATTACTACTGCAGTGGTTTTTGCAAGTTCCTGCTGAAGTGCAACAAGTCTTGTGCGAACCGCTGTGTAAACAGATGAGGCAGATGCCATCTTGCCGACCTCTTCATCGCGTAAAATCGAAGTGATATTCTCTCCGTTCAGATACACCTGCTGAACGCCGTCTTCGTATTTGATTGAAACGTCTGCGTTTTTTACAGCTTCGCTGATTCCGGCCTCATCATCCGGTGCAAGCCCGTTGCGAAGAAAATGTATCGCAAGTCCTCGGTACATAGCTCCGGTGTCGACATATACGAGTCCGAGCCTGGCAGCGAGCGCCTTAGCTATAGTGCTTTTACCTGCTCCTGCAGGACCGTCAAGTGCAATATTCTTATTCATGTGATACTCCTTTTCCCGCTGCATATCCACTGGAAAATGCCAGCTGTAAATTAAATCCGCCCGTTGTGGCGTCTATATCTATTACTTCGCCGGCAAATGAAAGTCCTCTGACTTTTTTTGCCTGCATGGTTTTCGGATTAAGTTCGGAGACTTTTACTCCGCCGCGCGTGATTACCGCTTCATCAAAGCCGCGTCTCTCACATACATTCACCGTAAATTCCTTGAGCGTTTTTATAATTGCCATGCGCTCTGCTTTAGTGATATCGTGTATCGGTTTCGATGGTTCTATATTGCTTTGTGTAAGCACTGCCGGAATAAGGCTTGCCGGCAGAAGCGTTCTCATTACATTTGAAATAGCTTTATTTTGCGCCGCTTCAAACTCACGCAACAACCGATCATCTAATTGTGCTTCTGTGAGCGCCGGCTTTAAATCTATACGCAACTGCGTATCTTTTACGTCCATACACTTGGCACTCAAGGTGAGAATAATCGGTCCGCTTACACCGGTATGAGTAAAAAGCATTTCGCCAAATTCGGATTCGAGGCATTTGCCGTTTTTATATAATCCGGCTTTCACATTTTTCAGCGAAAGTCCTGCCAATTCCGAAATGTTAAAGCCCTCAATAACTGCAGTAAACGGTACGAGTGAAGGAGATGTTTCAGTTACTTCAATGCCCGCTTCAGCGGCAAATCTGTATCCGTCGCCTGTAGAACCCGTCGCAGGATAAGATAGTCCTCCGGTCGCAACTATAACCGCATCGGCAAGAATTTTTTGATCATTTGCAATTACTCCGTGGCATCCTGCCTCGTCGCAAATAAGCTGCGAAACCGGAGTATTATATATGAATTTCACTCCCAGCCGTTCAGCTAAAGAAAGCAACGTCTTTGTTACGTCAGATGCTTTATCGGACTGCGGGAACACTCTCTGCCCGCGCTCAATCTTCAGCAAAAGGCCGGCCTCTTCGAGAAGTTTCATCATATCGGCATTACTGAATGATGAAAACATCGAGTAGGTAAATCTGGGGTTGCGTAAAATATGCTCAAAAAACTCATCGCGGTCACAAGCATTTGTCACGTTACATCTGCCCTTGCCCGTGATATAAATCTTTTTTCCGGCTTTTTCGTTTTTCTCAATAACGGTAACGTCGTGTCCGTCTTGCGCTGCTGCTATCGCAGCCAGAAGGCCTGACGCTCCCGCTCCTACCACGATAATTTTCATATTAGAATGATACCATAATTAAAGCAAAAAAGATATAAAAAAGACCCCTCACGCGGGGTCTTTTGAAAGTTTTATTAAACAGGAGTTACGGAGCACTCAATCTCACCGGTAAGGACGCCGCCCTCATCGCGGGCCTTGCGGTATTTGAAGTATTCCATAGCAACCTGCGGGAAGAGTGCATATGAAAGCACGTCCTCATCCTGAGTCTTGTACTCTGCCATCTCCTTCTCGAACTTAGGAAGTCCGGGCTCAAGCAGATCTGCAGGACGGCAGGTGATGGTCTCACGATCGCCGATAACCTTTTTCTTAACCTCTTCGTTGAAAGGTGAAACGCACAGTCCGTATTCACCTGCAAAAAGTGACTTGGTCTCAGCAGTAGCCATCTTATAACGTTCACCAAACAGAATATTGAAAACTGCCTGGGTACCAACTATCTGGCTGGTAGGAGTAACGAGCGGCGGCTCACCCATGTCCTCACGAACGCGCGGAACTTCGTTGAGCACGTCGTAGAACTTGGATTCAGCCTTCTGATCTTTAAGCTGTGATACGAGGTTGGAAAGCATTCCGCCGGGTACCTGATACTTAAGAGTATTGATATCAACGCCGAGAACCTTAGAACTCATCAGGCCTGAAGCAAGAGCTTCTTCTCTGATGGGACGGAAGTACTCTGCTACTTCAAGCATAGCTTCCTTATTGAGACCCGGATCATACTCAGTTCCTTCAAGAGCAGTTGCAATAACCTCTGTTGAAGGCTGGCTGGTACCGAGTGCAAAAGGAGAAATAGCACAGTCAACTATATCAGCGCCATTGTCAATTGCACGCAGGTATGACATAGAAGCCTCACCTGAAGTGTAATGAGTATGAATATCAAGCGGAACACTGATAACGCTCTTGAGGTCCTTTGTAAGGCTTGCTGCTTCCTGAGGAATAAGCAGACCTGACATATCCTTAACGCAGATGGAATCAGCTCCCATGTTCTCAAGAGTCTTAGCGAGATTCATGTAATACTCATGAGTATAAGGCTTGCCAAGTGTGTAGGAAATAGCGGGCTGAACATGAGCGCCTTCCTTTTTAGCGGTATCGATAGCAACTTCGAGATTACGCACGTCGTTAAGAGCGTCGAATATTCTCATGATATCAATACCATTTGCGATTGACTTCTGAACGAAATATTTTACTACATCGTCCGGATAGTTGCGGTATCCGAGGAGGTTCTGTCCGCGAAGCAGCATCTGAAGCTTTGTGTTCTTGAAGCCATCGCGAAGCTTTCTCAGTCTCTCCCAGGGATCTTCATGCAGATAACGCATGCATACATCAAATGTAGCGCCGCCCCACATTTCTACTGAATGATAACCTACTTTATCCATGGTTCCTACGATAGGAAGCATGTCTTCGATTTTCATACGGGTAGCAATGAGTGACTGCTGTCCGTCACGAAGGACGGTTTCAACTATTTTTACGGGTTTTGCCATATTTTCACCTCAATTTATCTTACTCCAAAGATAGCCATGAATGTACCGGCTGCAACTGCAGTACCGATAACACCTGCTACATTCGGTCCCATAGCATGCATGAGCAGGAAGTTGGTAGGATCATATTCAGCACCGACCTTCTGAGATACACGTGCAGCCATAGGAACAGCTGATACACCGGCAGAACCAATCAGAGGATTGATCTTGCCGCCTGTAATCTTGCAGAGCAGTTTACCGAGCATAACGCCTCCGAATGTACCAAAGGCAAATGCAAGAAGACCGCAACCTACGATTACGAGAGTACCGAGGTTAAGGAATCTCTCTGCGGATGTGGTAGCACCTACTGAGGTTCCGAGAATGATAACTACGATGTACATAAGAGCATTGGAGGCTGTATCTGTAAGCTGACGAACAACGCCTGACTCACGGAAGAGGTTACCAAGCATCAACATACCTACGAGAGGAGTAGTTGAAGGAAGAATCATACATACAACGATAGTTATAACGATAGGGAAAAGGATTCTCTCAAGCTTGGATACAGGACGAAGCTGACCCATCTTGATGAGCTTTTCTTCTTTTGTTGTAAATGCTTTCATAATAGGCGGCTGAATCATGGGAACCAGTGCCATGTATGAATATGCTGCTACGGCGATAGGTCCTAAGATATCCGTCTGTCCGAGCTTTGATGCAAGGAATATTGATGTAGGACCATCGGCACCGCCGATGATTGAAATAGCAGCTGCTGCCTTACTGGGATCAGAAACAGGCAGAAGGAAGCTGAATGCCATAGCAAGGAAATATGCTACATAAATTCCGAGCTGTGCTGCAGCACCCATAAGGAAGCTGATAGGGTTGGCAATCAGAGGACCGAAGTCTGTCATAGCGCCTACACCCATGAATATAAGTGAAGGAAGTATTGCCCACTCATCAAGTCTGTAGAAGAAGTGGAGGAGTCCCTCTCCTTCTGTCTTCCATGAGCCGTCAGCAAGCTGAACCTGTGTACCGGCTGACATAATGTCAGGGTAAATATTAACAAGAAGCATACCGAAAGCAATCGGTATAAGAAGAAGGGGTTCGAAATCCTTCTTAATTGCAAGGTAAAGTAATACGCAAGCTACAAGAATCATTACGTAGTTGCCCCATGAAAGGTTAACAAACGCAGTCTGATTCAGTAGATTGCTTAAAGTTTCTCCAAATCCGGCCATGTCAATTCTCCTTATTAGTTCATGGTTGCAATGAGGTAACCAACCTCAACTGCATCACCCTCGCGGAGCTCTATGCTGGCAAGAGTACCTGCCTGAGGAGCTACTACGGGGATTTCCATCTTCATAGATTCAAGTATAACGATGCTGTCGCCTGAGTTAAGCTGCTGTCCGGGCTGTGCAACTATCTTCCAAATCTTACCGGCAACCTGAGCCTCAACGCGTACGCTGCCTGCTCCTGCTGCGGGTGCTGCTGCAGGTGCTGCTGCGGGTGTGGGTGCTGCTGCAGGTGCTGCGCCACCGGTCTGCTCAACTGTAACTTCGTATGCTACGCCATTTACGGTAATCTTATATGTGTTCATAATAGCCTCCCTTATTTACTCTTCTTAATTGATGTAACTTTGAAATCTCCGCCACACTCAGATGCAACTGCACCAAGTATAGCTGCTGCTGTATCAGCGTCTACCTCATCTTCTAAGTTAACGCCGGCATTTTTCATAGTTCCGGGGCCGGCGGGCTTAGCTGCTGCAGGTGCTGCCTTAGGTGCAGGTGCTGCTGCAGGTGCTGCGGGAGCGGGTGCAGGTGCTGCATCTCCTCCGCCGATCTTACCAAGGAACTTAAAAGCCCAAATGATAATGCACAGGAATATCAAAACCGAAAATACTACAAAAAGACCTATCAACATGTTGACAAGGCCTTCGCCGAGTATGTCACCGGTGCTCTTAGCGGTTGCGGTAACAAATTCGTATCCCATATTGTCTCCTCCTATAAATAAAAATTATAAATAGTATAGTTTAGTATACTAAATTAGTCAATTGATAATTCCACAATCTTTCCATTGTTTAGCGCAAATACAGCATCTCTTTCGATATTTAATTCAGACCTGCCGAGAGTCACTTCCGTTACCGTTTTTGCGAATAATTCAAGGTCTGAATCAGGCACGTAATATGTCAGCTTGACCTGCTCGCCATACTCGGCATCAGACTCATAAGATAGCTGTGCGCGGCGGATTTTTTCCGCGCTGTCATATGGCGCTGAAATTGACACTATCTTCCCGTTTTGTGCTTCGAGTATTCCGGCTTCTTCTATACCGCGTTTCGCGGCAAGCCCGTAAGCTCTGACAAGCCCTCCGGTTCCGAGGAGCGTGCCTCCAAAATATCTCGATACAACAATGCAAACATTTATAAGATTAAAGCTATTAATAAGTTCAAGTATCGGACGTCCCGCCGTACCGGCAGGCTCGCCGTCATCTGTGCAGCGCGAAAGCTCTCCGTTCTTACCGATAACATAAGCCGTACAGTGGTGCTTGCAATCCCAGTAACGTTTCTTAACTGAAGTTATAAAATCCTGCGCTTCTTTTTCGCTGTGCACGATTGCCACGTCCGCTATAAAACGTGACTTTTTTTCTTCTATTTCTGCCGAAGCGTTTTGAGAAATAACCTTCATACGCTATTAAAGTTTGAATTCTCCGAAACTATCTTTTTGCTCATTTTCAACTTCCGGAGTTTCTGCTGTAGTTTCTTCTATCAACTGCGACTCTTCTGTCACTTCCGCTTCGGTAACTAACGAGGTTTCTTCGGCTTCCGCTTCGGTTGCTTCCAAAACTTCTTCTGCACCATGATCTTTTGAATCAAATCTCAGAATATCTATTTCTTCAACTACAGGGCGTTCCGTATTCTCTTCTGCTTCGCCTTGTGCTGCCAGCACTGCTTCTACTGTTAAGTCGGATGTTTGTTCTTCAGGAAGTTCTTCTGTTTCCTCAACTTCGGGAATATCGAACATCTCCTCAAGCTGCGCCTGCTCCTCGTCTATCTCGCCATATTTCTTCTTGCGGATCAAACGCGCCACAAGGCTGATAAGCAAGCAGATAATAAGTAATACGAGGGATGCAGCAGAAGCAATAGCTCCCTGTACTGCGCCTTCGGGAACATATGACAGATGTACTGTATGAGTGCCGGCTGTAAGCGGAATAAGGATTAACGCATCTGAGAATTTCTCAATAGGCGTAATCACTCCGTCAACACGGGCCGTCCATCCTTTTTCATAAGGTATCGACATAAGCATCGAACCGTCGGAAGCCATATTGATAGTTCCGGTAAATGAAGTATCAAACCAGCTGTCATTCCACTCGGTCAGCTGAAGCTGAGAGGCTGCCAGGTTATTGTAAATGCGTACCAGTTCTTCATCAGAGAATGCATATGTAATGGCATTCATGGTCTGATTTTCTTTTTCTGCCTTGATGGTGATATCTGTTCCTGCATCAAGATATCCGAGATCCAGCAGGTAACGGCGGTTTACTGCAACGAATTTCTTTGTATTTCCGTCATAATTTGCCGTTACTGTATCTATTGCAGCATTATCTACAAATACATAATAATGGGCGCGTTCAGTAGTCGTAGTAGTATATTCGGCACCGCTCGTGGTACCCGGAATTGCCTGAAGTATATTTTCTCCGTCTTCATCAAGAAGATTGGCAAGCGCGTTCTGTCCCTTCGCAGGGTTAACCGAAGTATACTCCCACAGCTCATTTACGTCAGAAGGAATACCGAAGCCAAGCGAAAGTGTATATAGATTCTCATATAATCTTACATCGCCGCTTTGTGATGCGAGCCTGTATAAAGGACTCTCCGGCAGATCTTCTGTGGCAAATGTATATTGTACAGATAGCAGCATGCTCACGAGCGGAGTAGCGCCTTTCATGTCATACGCATTGGTATTTCCTTCACAACCGAGTTTCTTATAAAGGCTTGTAACCGCTGCCGGCGTAGTTGATGAGAATATTGATGCTGAATTATATTTGAACCAGCAGGCGTCATTGTTTGTCCTCAGCGCATTGCGTTCGGCACGGGTGAAAATTTTATCTGCCGACACCGCATCAAACAGCGCTGAAAACTCAGCTTTATTTCTGTTATACTCGACTCTGCTTGTAACAGGTACGCTGGTCACTGCGGTGTTTATGCCGAGCTCAACAACCATAACCGCAATAATCATGCCGTATGAAGTCAATTTTTCCATGCGTCCGGTGCGATAAAGA
>JAZRXC010000014.1:0-4929 GCA_045600025.1 Lachnospiraceae bacterium | reverse complement strand
GGGCCTGAGGTTGACGGACAACGATAAAATCAGTCTATAAAGGGGCGACGAACAGCATCAAGGTGCTGTAGTACCCCTTTATTTTTTTGCTTTTGAAAGAGAAAAAGATGGCAATAACAAAATTACAAGCATTATCAGTTGTCTTCGCGGCAGCTTCTGAATATCAAAATTCCGGAACCTTATAGCAATCTCCCGAAATAATATAGAAAAAAAGAGATAAATACGATATAATTACATTTGTATTTGCTAAAATGATTGTACATCAATGAATATAGGCAACAAAAAACGCCACACCACGAAACATTTCGTGAAGCGACGCCGATGGACCATCAGGGGCTCGAACCCTGGACACCCTGATTAAGAGTCAGGTGCTCTACCAACTGAGCTAATGGTCCGCACTTTTGCAAGCACGAACGATTATAACGCACTGCATCTTTATTTGCAAGCGTTTTTTGAAAAAATTTGAAGGAGAAATAATCATGAGATCATTTACTTTCTACACTCCCACAAAGGTCTTTTTCGGTGAGGACGCCGAATCGCACATCGGGCCGGCGCTTAAAGCTTTCGGCGCTAAAAAAGTTCTTATTCATTACGGCAGCGACCGCATCAAGAAAACCGGTTTATTTGATAAGGTTACAGATCAGTTAAAAAGTGTAGGAATTGATTATATAGAGCTCGGCGGAGTTGAGCCGAACCCGAAGATCAGCATGGTAAGACGCGGCATCGAGCTCGTCAAAAAAGAAGGAGTTGATTTCATACTCGGAATCGGCGGCGGCAGCGTATCCGACTCAGCCAAAGGCATGCGCCTCGGACTCTCACTTGACATGGATCCGTGGGAAGCGCTCGTATCCGGCAAGGCAGCAGAGCATCCATTTCCCATGGGACTTGTGCTCACTATGTCAGCAGCCGGCAGCGAGATGAGCAACTCACTCGTCCTGACAAATGAAGAACTTCATTTAAAGCGCGGCGCAAATAATGACGGCAACCGCATGGAGTTCGCATTTATGAACCCGAAAAATACCCTCACCACTCCACCTTTCCAGACGGCAGCGGGCGTAACCGATATCATGATGCACACGATGGAAAGATACTGCACAAATGAGCCTGCAACACCGCTTACAGATGCACTTGCCATTGCAATTCTTAAGACGGTAAGGGAATACGGTAAGCGCGCATATGAGAATCCCGACGATTTAGAAGCGCGCGGTGAAATCATGTGGGCATCAACCGTATCACACAATAATTTAACCGAGCTCGGAAGAGCAAAGAGAACCTTCACAGGTCACCGCATCGAGCATGACATATCCGGCGTTCATGACAACGTAACACACGGCGCAGGTCTCGCAACCGTATTTCCGGCATGGTGCTTATACGAAGCTCCTTTCGGCTATGACCGCTTCGCAAGCCTGATGCGCGAGGTATGGGATGCCAAGTCAGAAGATGATGCTGAGGCAGTTAAGGAAGGCGTGGCAAATATGCGCACATTCTTCAAATCAATCGGCATGCCGACTACTATGGCAGAGCTCGGAGTTGATCCTTCTGAATACGAATACATCAGCGGCCTTACGACTAACGGTGGGGCAAATCCCATCCCTTCATTCCGCGGCGTGCTGACGCAGGAAGATATTATTAACATTTACAAGCTGGCTGAATAATGACAAAAAGAGTACGGAGTATAGTATATCCGCTGCTCGCGGCAATTCTGTGGGGGACGGCATTTTCAGCTCAGAGCGTATGCGCTGAGCATATGTCGCCATTCTTTATTAACGGCATCCGCTCGCTTATAGCGGCTGCCGTTTTGGCAGTTATCAGCTTTTTTATTGCGAGAAAAAAAGCTATAGGTCCTTGGCGCGAATTACTCCTCGGCAGCCTTGCCTGCGGTTTTTCGCTGTTTGCTGCAGTCAATCTTCAGCAGATTGCAATACCGTATACCGCAACCGGTAAGGTCGCGTTTGTCACATCATTTTACACAGTCATTGTGCCGGTGCTCGGCATGCTCTTCGGACGCAAAGTCAATGTGCGCGTGTGGGCGGCAATCATCATGTCGCTCTTTGGCCTTTATCTTTTGTGCATGGGAGAGGGCTACTCTATCGGGCGTTATGACATCCTTCTGATTGCGTGCGCTTTCTTCTTCGCAGTTCAGATTATGTTCCTGTCACATTACACAAAAACCGTAAATGCAATTGTGCTTTCCTGCGGGCAGTTTATAGTTGCAGGCATGCTTTCATTGATTGTTTCATTTATCTCAGAACGCGGAGAAGTCCAGGATATCGGAGCGTGTCTGCCTTCGCTTTTATACATCGCCATATTCTCAAGCTGCATAGCTTATACGCTTCAGGTGGCAGCGCTTAGAGACGGTGAGGCAACGATTACATCGTTGCTGTACAGTCTTGAATCAGTCTTCGGACTTATTGCAGGTGCGATTATCTTAAGCGAGAAACTCTCGGCAAGAGAGCTCATCGGTTGTCTTGTGATTTTCGTCGCGGTTGTATTTGCCCAGCTGCCGGATAAGCTATTTGAAAAAATAAAGCCGAAAGCGTGATTTTTCGATACATTTGCCCCGTTAAATGCTTGAATTAAACCTATAGATATTCTATAATGTTTTCGATAATAAATTTTAATATATTCTGCATTTTTGCAGAGGATGGAGGAAGTAGCTATGAAATTGTATGAGAATGGCGCATATCTCATCAATGGTGTTGATCTCATTGAGGACACCGGCGACGTTGCGCAGGCAGTTGCTGCTAAGACCGGCGCTGCACCCTGTAAAGAGGCTGCTCGCAAGGGCACTATGGCCTACAACATTCTGACTGCTCACAACACTTCTGGAGACGACGAGAACCTTATGATTAAGTTTGATGCTATGGCATCACACGATATCACTTTCGTTGGTATTATCCAGACTGCAAGAGCTTCAGGCATGGAGAAATTCCCGCTTAAGTACGTTCTTACCAACTGCCACAACTCACTGTGTGCCGTTGGCGGAACCATCAATGAAGATGACCACGTATTCGGTCTTACTGCTGCTCAGAAGTACGGCGGAATCTATGTTCCCCCTCATCAGGCAGTTATTCACCAGTACGCTCGTGAAATGCTGGCCGGCTGTGGTCGCATGATCCTCGGTTCTGACTCTCATACACGTTATGGTGCTCTTGGTACCATGGCTATGGGTGAGGGCGGCGGCGAGCTTGCTAAGCAGCTCTGCGGCAGAACATATGATATCAAGCGTCCTGAAGTTATCGCTATCTACATGAAGGGTGCTCCCCGTAATGGCGTAGGTCCTATGGACGTTGCTATTGCTCTCGTTGGCGCTACCTTCAAGTGTGGCTACGTTAAGAACAAGGTAATGGAGTTCGTTGGCCCCGGTGTTGCTAACCTGTCTGCTGATTTCCGTATCGGTATCGACGTTATGACTACTGAGACCACATGTCTGTCATCTATCTGGTGCACAGATGAGAACACCAAGAAGTGGTTCGATGTTCATGGCCGCAGCGAAGATTACAAGGAGATGAATCCTGCACCTGTTACCTATTACGACGGTGTTGTTGAGATTGATCTTTCTGAGATTAAGCCTATGATCGCTATGCCTTTCCATCCCAGCATGGCTTATACAATTGATGACGTTAATGCTAACCTTAAGGATGTTCTTCATGATGTTGAAGAGCGCGCTAAGATTTCCTTCGGCGACAAGATTGAGTACAGCCTTCAGGACAAGATCGTTAACGGCAAGCTTTATACCCAGCAGGGTCTGATTGCAGGTTGTGCCGGCGGCGGATATGAGAACGTTATGGCTGCTGCTGATATCCTTAAGGGTCAGTACATCGGCAACGATCAGTTCACCCTCAGCGTATATCCTGCTTCTACTCCTATTTACATGGAGATCATCAAGAATGGTGCTGCTGCTGATATTCTTGCTACAGGTGCTATTCTTAAGACTGCGTTCTGCGGACCTTGCTTTGGTGCCGGAGATACTCCTGCCAACAATGCATTCTCTATCCGTCATGCAACCCGTAACTTCCCTAACCGTGAAGGTTCTAAGGTTCAGAACGGACAGATCGCTTCTGTTGCTCTTATGGATGCTCGTTCTATCGCTGCTACCGCAGCTAACAAGGGCTTCCTTACTTCTGCAGAAGGTTTCGAAGGCTTCAAGAAGTATGAGTATCATTTCGACAGCAGCATCTATGAGAACCGTGTTTACGATTCTAAGGGAGTTGCTCATCCCGAAGTTGAACTCGTTGAAGGTCCTAACATCAAGCCTTGGCCTGCTATGACCGCTCTTACTGATGACCTGATGCTTAAGGTTGTATCCGAGATCCATGATCCGGTTACCACTACCGATGAGCTCATTCCTTCAGGTGAGACTTCTTCATTCCGTTCTAACCCTCTCGGCCTTGCAGAGTTTGCTCTGAGCCGTAAGGATCCGAACTATGTTCCTAATGCTAAGGCAGTTCAGAAGATTGAGAAGGCTCGTCAGGAGGGTACTTGCCCTTGCACTGCTGATGGCTTTAAGGAGGCTTATGAAGCTCTTAAGGCTGCCGGCATCGCTGCTGATCCTGCACAGACCGCTATCGGCTCTACTATCTTTGCTGTTAAGCCCGGTGATGGTTCTGCTCGTGAGCAGGCTGCTTCCTGCCAGAAGGTTCTCGGCGGTTGGGCTAACCTTGCTAAGGAGTATGCTACCAAGCGTTATCGCAGCAACCTTATTAACTGGGGTATGCTTCCTTTCCTTGTTGATGAGCCTGATGATGCTCTGCCTTTCGCTCTTGGCGATTATGTTTTCGTTCCCGGTGTTCGCAAGGCTGTTCTTGAGAAGAACGATGACATTAAGGCTTATGCTGTTAAGGCTGACGGTTCAGTTAAGGAGTTTACTGTTCATCTCGGACAGCTTACCGATGCTGAGCGTGATATCATCACAGCCGGCTGCCTGAT
>JAZRXC010000013.1:0-23654 GCA_045600025.1 Lachnospiraceae bacterium | reverse complement strand
CCGGCAGTTATCTCATGCTTTACTACCATAGAGATATCGCGGGTAACTGCAGGGAATTTTGCAATGCCGGTGTACTTCTTGTCGAAGCTTGCAAGCTCGGTAACAACCGGCATGTCAAGTACTGCTATATAGGCAGCTGTTCCGATCTCATATGCAGAGGCAACCTTCGGATGAACAGCACCGAGATATCCGATAGTATTATCGCCAAGCTTAACTACCGCCTTGCGGCCGGGATGCAAAAAGCAAGGTGCACCTTCAGCCTCATATGATAGTCTGCCGTTAATTCCGAGCGCCAGCAGGATATCCTCATAAGTACGCTTCAGCGAGAAGAAACCGCCCTCTCCGTAGAAACCGAGAACCATCTCTACTCTCTCGTCAGGGAGCTCCTTAACCGGAAGCTGCTCGGGTATGTAAATACGAGCAAGTTCATAGAGCTTAACGTCTTTATTTCTCCTGTTGTAATTGGTTGCAAGGCTGGTAAGCAGTCCGTTAACCGGAACCGTTCTCATGATTGAGTAGTCCTCACCGAGAGGATTCATAATCGGAATAGCCTTACGCTCCGGAGCATCGGCAGGAAGCATCAGCTTATCATATACCTTAGGGCTCTCAAATGAATACGTCATAGCCTGTGAGTATCCTGCGTATTCGGCAACCTCGCCGGCAGTCTTCTCAACACGAGCCTTGAAGCTGATCTTACCCGCAGTAGCCTCGCCGTGAGGAAGTGTTGTAGGAATATTATCATATCCGAAGAAACGCGCAACCTCTTCAGCGATATCAGCCTCCTGCTCAAGGTCCTGCCTCCAGGTCGGGCAGGTAACAGTCATAGCTTCTTCATCAACCTCAAGCTCAAGCTTGCGCAGGTACGCAATCATATCTTCAGTTGAAACATCGGTTCCGAGGAACTTATTAATCCAATCGGGACGAAGCGCAATCGTGCGAGGCTCGGGGAACTTCTCGCATACATCAACAACGACGCCGACAACTTCGCCGCAGCCGAGCTCATTAACAAGGTGGCAGGCTCTGTCTATAGCGCCGGGAGTAGTAGTCGCGCCGTCGATGCCTTTTTCAAAGAAACCGGAAGCATCCGTTCTCATGCCGAGACGCTTACTTGAAAGACGTATATTAGTACCATCGAAGCAAGCCGCCTCGAAAAGAACCGTATCGACATCGTCAACTATCATTGAATTCTGTCCGCCCATAATACCTGCGATACCGACTTCCTTCTCTCCGTCGCAGATCATAAGAACGTCTTTATCAAGAGCATGCTCCTGACCATCAAGAGTAGTAAATGTGTCGCCGTCCTTCGCGCGCTTAACTATGATCTTATTACCTGCGATAGTACGCATGTCATAAGCGTGCATGGGCTGACCGTACTCCATCATAACGTAGTTGGTAATATCGACTATATTGTTAATAGGTCTGATGCCGGCCGCAACAAGGTGCTTCTGCATCCATGCAGGGCTCGGACCAATCTTAACGTTCTTAACGACTCTTGCCATATATCTCGGGCAGAGGTCCTTATCCTGAACTTCTACGGAAATATAATCAGAAGCCTTTTCGTCATTCTCAACTACTGAGTTATCGGGGCAAATGAAGTCGAGCCCGAAAGTAGCGGCTGCTTCTCTTGCAATACCGATAACGCTGTAGCAATCAACACGGTTAGATGTAATCTCATATTCGACATCGGCATCATGAAGACCAAGAAGCTCAACAGCATCCGCTCCGACTTCAGAATCAGAATCCATAATATAGATGCCGTCAGTAGGCGCACCGGGATATAGCTCCGGGTCTGCACCAAGCTCTTCAATAGCGCACATCATACCGCAGGACTCAACTCCGCGGAGCTTACCCTTCTTAATCTTGATACCGTCTTCGGGAAGCGGACCGCCATCGTGACCGCCTGCAACCTTGCCTCCGTCAAGAACAACCGGAACCTTATCACCTACGGCAACATTATGCGCACCGGTAACTATCTGAATGCAATCAGGCGCATCCGGCAGAGCATTTTCGCCCGCTGCAGCCTCTCCTACTTGAACGCGGCAGATGATGAGCTTGTCAGCATCTGGATGAGGATCGATATTTAAAATCTTACCTACAACAATCTTTTCAAGATTCCTATCAAATGCGGTGTAGCCCTCAACTTTAGTTCCGCTTAAGGTCATCGCATCCATATATTCCTTCGGAGTGCAGGAAAGATCCGGAACATATGCCTTAATCCATGACAGTGGTGTATTCATCTCTTTCCCTCCTTAGAACTGTTTTAAGAAACGCTCATCGTTCTCGTAGAGCAATCTCATATCATCAATCTCATAACGCAGCAGTGCAATACGCTCAAGACCTATACCAAAAGCAAATCCGCTGTACTCATCGGGATCAATACCGCTCATGCGCAGAACCTTCGGATGAACCATACCGCAGCCGAGAATCTCAATCCAGCCTTCGCCTTTGCAGAAACGGCAGCCCTTACCGCCGCACTTAAAGCAGCTCACATCCATCTCTGCAGACGGCTCAGTGAACGGGAAATGATGCGGGCGGAACTTAACCTTAGTCTCTTCACCGAACATCTCTTTTGCGAACTGTGCGAGCGTACCCTTAAGATCTGCCATCGTGATATTCTTATCTATTACAAGGCCTTCAATCTGATGGAAGCAGGGCGAATGCGTAGCATCAACATCATCAGATCTGTACACTCTTCCGGGAGCAATGATGCGGATAGGAGGCTTCTGCTTTTCCATAACGCGCACCTGGCAGGGAGAAGTCTGAGTACGAAGAACGATATCCTTGTTGATATAGAAAGTATCCTGCTCATCCTTAGCCGGGTGATTAGCCGGAATGTTGAGAGCTTCGAAGTTGTAATAATCAAGCTCAACCTCAGGGCCTTCTACTACCTCATAACCCATGCCGACAAATATACGCTCAACCTCATCAAGCGCTACGGTATTGGGATGGCTGTGTCCGCGTCCGCACTTACCTGCAGGAAGTGTAACATCAATAGTCTCCGCAGCAAGCTTAGCCAAAAGAAGCTTTTCTGCAAATTCAGCCTTTACTTCATCAAGCTTATCTTCTATTGCCGCACGCGCTTCATTTACCCACTGACCTACCTTGGGGCGGTCTTCGGGCGCAACATCACGCATACCCTTTAATACTTCTGTAAGTTCGCCTTTTTTACCGAGGAAATTAACTCTGATTTCATTGAGCTCATCCATGTCCTTGCATGCGGACAGGAGTTCCAGGGCGCGACCTTTGATCTGATCCAGTTTCTCTTTCATAAGGTCCTCCGATTATGCTTTATATCCGATCTTGGCAGCCAGCTCCTTCTCTAAGATAACGATAGCATCCGGATGAAGCTTCGCAAATGTTACGGGGCACATCGGATCTATTCTGTCTTCGAGCAATAATTTGGTTGCCGCTTTTTCTTTGTTGTTGCTGATGAGTACAAGTATTTTCTTTGCACGCATTATGTTGCCCATGCCCTGAGTAAGAGCGGTAGTGGGAACATCTGCCTTGGTTGCGAAGAAGCGGGCATTTGCCTCGATAGTTGAATCTTCGAGAATGGCAACATGAGCACGGTCATACAGTAAAGCCTCCGGCTCGTTAAAGCCGAGATGTCCGTCAGGACCAACGCCGAGTACCTGAACCTCAACCTCTGAGTTATCAAGCACCTCGTTAAACTCAGCAAGATTAGCCTCGATATCGCCGGTTCCCTTGGGCACGTAAGTATTGGCTTTATCAATATTGATATGGTCAAAAAGATTTGTATCCATAAAGTAACGGTAACTCTGGTCATGAGTTCCGGGAAGGCCAACATACTCATCAAGATTAACTGTGTGAATACCTGAAAAGTCAAGACCTGCCTCACATCTTTTGGCGAGTTCCTGATACATGGCGATAGGGCTGCTTCCTGTTGCAAAACCGAGGGTGCAGTCAGGCTTTGCCTTAACTATCTCTTCAATAACATCCGCGCCGATTTTTGCGGCCTCTAAAGCGTTCTCTGCTACAAATACTTTCATATTATGACCTCCTTAATAGGCATAAGTGTATTTTAATTATTTAGCACGATAATTTCAATATTTATTCGTCTTCTTCGTCATAAAAATGTATGCCCGCCACATCATCAACGGGAAGGGCAAATGTTATGGCGCCGGCTCTTGTATCGGGACCTGCCTGCTCCATAATTGCGGACATAATCTGCTTCTTCTTAGCCGTGCTTGTTACTATGAATACCATCTGTTTTTCAGTTGCAAGCGTAATACCGAGGAACTTCTCTGCTTTTTGAACACCGGTACCTCTGGCATGAATTATGGTACCGCCGCCGGCTCCTGCGCTGCGCGCAGCGTCCATAACCATTTCGCTGTAGCCCTGATTAAGTATTACCACTAAAAGTTCTTTATCCGTACCGGTCATAGCCGACTCCTCTCCCATCTTAAAATCCTGACCATCTGTCATATACGCAAGTTCACGCGGACCTCCGAAGCTGCTTACCGGAACCACCCATGCGATTCCCGCACCCGGTGCGTCCATATGGAGATCTCTGGCAAATACTTTTTTCAGTTTTGCCCAGGTCTCCCCCGTCACAACCGTGAAAGTAGCCGCCTTCTCCGTATCCTCAAGCCCGAGCCTATTTAGCGTTGCGCTATTTGCGGTTCCGGCTGCAAGACTTATCTCGCTTGTCTCAAGCTGCTGGCTCTTAAAGGTTTCAATAAATTTTGGCAGCCGCGCTCTTGGTGAAATTGTAAACATCAAATATACTTTACTCATGTCCGTTATAAATCAATAATGTCGTATTTATCATATTTCTCAAGTAAATCAACCGAAGCGTGCTCAGGTTCGGTAACCTTGCCCTCAAGCTTATATATAAGTCCGAGAATCTGAATTGCAATAAGCGGTGTAAGCGCAACCATTGCAACCACTCCGAAAGCGTCCTTAACTATATCTCCGCCTGTCGCTATTGATACGCCGACCGCGAGCGGCAGAAGGAAGGTTGCCGTCATAGGTCCCGAAGCAACTCCGCCCGAGTCAAATGCGATTGCCGTAAATATATGCGGCGTAAAAAATGAAAGCGCAAGCGCAATCACATAACCGGGTATTACAAACCACAGAATTGAAATGCCGGTGAGTACGCGGAGCATCGATAAACCGACCGATACCGCCGTACCTAACGAAAGCGTCAGCATAAGCGCGCGTCCTCTTATCGCGCCATCCGTAATCTCCTCAACCTGCTGCATTAAAACCACAATTGCGGGCTCTGCTTTTACTATACAGTAACCGATAAGCATTCCGACCGGAAGAAGGAGCCATGCGTATGAAGAACCGCCGAGTATCTGCCCGATATAACGACCTGCCGGCATGAAGCCTGCCGATACTCCCGTAAGGAAAAGCACAAGGCCAACATATGTATAAACAAGTCCCCATGCGATTTTCTGAAGAGTCTTTTTGTGCAAATGCATGAAGATAAAATTGTATGCGAAGAAAAATGCAGCTATGGGAAGCACCGCTATGGCAATCTTCTTTATATATTCGGGAAACACCGCTGCAAACATCCTGGCAAGGAATGTAGAACTGTCAATATCGGGCAGCACCTCAGGTGTATAGCTCGCATCACTTGTGTTAAACACAAGTGCCAAAACCATAACTGCGATAATCGGTCCAACGGAAGAGAGTGCAACCAGACCGAAGCTGTCATTTGCCGCTTCCTTATCACTTCTGATTGCGGAAACGCCCACGCCGAAAGCCATGATAAAAGGTACAGTCATAGGCCCTGTGGTAACTCCGCCCGAATCAAATGCAAGTGCTCTGAAGCTCTCGGGCATGAAAATCGAAAGCGCAATAATTCCTGCGTAAAAAACAATCAGCAGCGCATTAAGCGGGATGGCAAATAGTATGCGCAAAAGCGCAATTACAAGAAACAATCCGACACCTGCAGCAACCGTAATAATAAGCGTTGCAGACGGGATAGTCTGAACCTGTTTGGCAAGCACCTGAAGGTCGGGCTCTGAAACAGTTACCAGCATACCTACTATGAAGCCGACTATGATAATCATGAGAAGGCTGCGGCTTCCGGTAACGCGTGCGCCGAGGAGCTTACCCATAGGTTCCATCGCTGATTCCGCGCCGAGCGAAAAGAGCATCATGCCCACTATAAGCATCAAGCTTCCGAGCAGGAATGCAAGCAGCACTCCGGGGTGCACCGGAGCTACCGTAAAGCAAAGAAGCGATACGATTATAATAATCGGCAATACTGCCGCGAGTGATTCTGCAAATTTTTTCTTAAGATTTGTCTTCAATATTACTCCGAATCCATTAAGTCAAAAAGTGAAAGCTGATCGGAATCCGGAAGTCCCTGTAAGATTCCGAGCTGTTTTATGGTTTCCGTTAATTTTTTGGACATGCCGGTTCTGCTTGAAAAACTATCGACAGAGCTGTAGGGACCGTTTTTGCCGGCCTGGGCCGCCTGCTCTGCTGCTATTTCGCCAAGTCCCGCTATGGATATCCAGCCCGGCATTATCTTGCCGTCTACTATCTTGCAGTACTTTGCATTTGCCTGATATATATCTATCGGCATGAACTCAATTCCGCGTGCGTACATCTCTTCCGCTATGCGCATATCACGCAGCTCTATCTTTTCTTTATCTGACAGTGAATCCCTGCGCAGGCGATAATCAGCAATCTTGCGCGCAAGCACATCTTTGCCCTGGCACATCGTCTCATAATTCATACCATCGGCACGGATGCTGAAATATGACGCATAGTATGCAAGCGGGTGATGAACCTTATAATACGCAACTCGCCATGCCATCATAACGTAAGCTACAGCGTGAGCCTTCGGGAACATGTACTTGATTTTCTGACAGGATCCGATATACCAGTCAGGTACATCATTATCCTTCATCAGCTTGCAGTATTCTTCCCATTGCGCTTCGCTTATGCCGCCGGTTGCGACCTTTCCCTTACGTACGCATTCCATAATGTCAAATGCTTTTTCGGGCGGAAGTCCCTTGCGGATAAGATACAGCATTATATCATCACGTGTGCAGATTGCAGTCTGCAGCGTAACTGTCTTGGAAAGTATCAAATCTCTTGCATTGCCTACCCACACATCAGTTCCGTGGGCAAGTCCTGCGATAAGCGCGAGATCCGCAAAGTTCTGAGGGGCCGCCTCAATAAGCATTTGCATAGCGAAATCCGTACCGAATTCCGGGATGCCGAGCGTGCCGAGAAGCGTGCCACCGATATCATCGGGAGTGACGCCTATCGTCGAAGTGTCTTTGAATATCTGCATCGTATCCGGATCATCTAACGGAATCGTTCTGGGATCAAGTCCCGTGAAGTCCTGAAGGCACTTAACCATAGTAGGATCATCGTGACCCAGTATATCGAACTTGAGTAGGTTCTTATCTATTGAGTGGTAATCAAAGTGCGTTGTAATAATATCTGTTTTAACGTCATTTGCCGGGTGCTGTATCGGGGTAAATGTATAGATATTTTCGCCCCTCGGCATTACTACTATACCGCCCGGATGCTGGCCGGTGCTTTTTCTTACTCCGTTGCAGCCTAATGCAATTCGGTCTATCTCGCAGTTACGTTTAATCTCGTTATGTTCTTCAAAATACTTTTTTGTATAGCCGTACGCGGTCTTATCACTGAGCGCGGATATAGTGCCCGCCTTGAAGGTATAACCATGCCCGAACATCTCATCCGTGTATGCGTGAGCCTTTGCCTGATATTCGCCCGAGAAGTTCAGATCGATATCGGGTTCCTTGTCGCCATGGAAGCCCATGAACGTCTCAAAAGGTATATCAAAGCCGAGCTTAGAAAGCTGCGTTCCGCACTTCGGGCACTTCTTATCGGGCATAATAGCGCCTGCTTTTCCCGCGTAAGCTCTTACCTCGGGTGAATTAAAGTCGACGTATTTGCACGCGGGGCATAAGTAGTGCGGCGGCAGAGGATTTACCTCCGTGATATCCGCCATCGTCGCGGCAAATGAGGAGCCGACCGAGCCTCTGGAGCCTACGATATAGCCGTCCTCATTAGACTTTTTAACAAGTCTCTGGGCAAATATATACATAACGGCATAGCCGTTGGATATAATCGAATTCAATTCTCTCTCAAGGCGTGATTCAACTTCCGGGGGCAATACTTCGCCGTAGATTTCATGCGCTTTGTTGGTGCAAATAGCGCGCAGCTCTTCATCGGAGCCTTCGATCTTGGGCGGGCATTTGTCGGGGCGTACGGGACTTATCTCGTCGCACATATCGGCAATCTGATTCGGAACCTCTATTACGACATTTCTGGCGCGCTGCTCACCGAGATATGAGAACTCCTCAAGCATCTCGCCCGTGGTGTGAAGATACAGAGGCGGCTGTATATCTGCATCCGGATAATTCATTCCGTAATTGATAATGCGTCTGTAAATCTCATCTTCGGGATTTAAGAAATGGACATCGCAGGTTGCGGCTACGGGTTTTCCTGCCTTGTCCGCTATCTCGACTATCTTGCGGTTGATATCACGCAGATCCTCTTCTGTCTTAAAACGCGAATCCGGCTCTCTGAGCATAAATGCGTTGTTGCCAACAGGCTGGATCTCGCAGTAATCATAGAATGATGCAATATCAATTAATTCTTCATCGGTTAATTCATTTACCACGCCGCGGAACAGTTCGCCGCGCTCGCAGGCGGATCCGATGATGATACCTTCGCGGCATTCTTCGATGAGCCAGCGTGGAAGTCTCGGTCTGCGATGGAAATAATTTAAGTGTGATTCCGAAACCATGCGGTAGAGGTTTACTCTTCCGGTCTCATTTTTTGCAAGCAATATGATGTGATAATACTGCGCATTCTGAATCTCGCTCGGTGTAGCATCCTTAGGAACATTTATCAGATATCCTTCGCAGCCGTAGAGGATTTTTATCGGCTGTCCCTTTTTCTTGCAGGCTTTTGCCGCACTCATTGCGTGGGGAAATGCATACACAACTCCGTGGTCGGTAATTGCTATTGCTTTATGTCCCATGTGAGCGGCTGCCTTAACTAAATCTTCTACGTCTGTTACGCCGTCCATATCGGACATATTCGTGTGGCAATGAAGCTCTACGCGTTTTTCTTCTTCTGTATCATCGCGATATCTTTGCTTGAAAGGGTCAACCTTCTTAATGCCTTTGATATGCTGAATGACTATTTCATGAGAATAGCTGTCGTAGATAGCCTCGCCGTTGATAAGAAGGCCCTGCCCTACGGTAAGGAGTGCTCCGAGTTTTTTTACTTCTGATTTTTCGCAGAATATTTTTACCTTTATCGAGTCCGTATAATCTGTAACTACGAATTCAAAAAGTGTTTTTTCATTTTTAAGAACGCGGCTGTCCGACATGACGACATCTCCGCCGATGATGCAGGCTCCCATCTCTGTGGTTATATCGGATATCTTTAATCTCTCGCCGGAAAAATTGCGACCGTAGCCTTCTGACTCATCTAATTTCGGCTCGGCTTTTCTGCGGTATTTGCCATTATATGAATTTGATTCAGGTTCAGATGCGGGCGTGGCAGCTGCCCTCTTGCTCTGCTCTTCGATTTCTGCCATAAATGCCGCAATCGGGTCATCTGCTTCTTTTTGATGAATATAAAGTTTTACGGATATGTTATCGGCTTTGAAATACTGCTCTTTGATGAGGCTTTCTATTTCTTCGGTGTCTGAGCTTCCGAATGAGCCTTCATAATCAAGGTGTATTTCAACTATTCCGCTTTCATTATTTGTTGCGACGCGCGTTACCTCAGCCCCGGTCATAAGAGCAAGCGCTCCCTGACCTTGCGGCTTATCTATATCAGGTAATACGTCAAAAAGATTTCTCATTAATTCCAATTCTCCAGTTCTGCCTTGAGTGCGTCAAGCAGCTCTTCTTCAGGCAGTTTTTTGATTATCTTGCCATGGGAAAGAAGCAGGCCTTCGCCCTTTCCTCCTGCGATTCCGAGATCAGCTTCTCTTGCTTCTCCGGGGCCATTTACTACGCAGCCCATAACCGCAAGCTTGAGCGAAAGATTAGGAAATTCCGCTGCCATGCGTTCGACTTTTTCCGCAAGGCCGATGATGTCTATCTCCGTGCGGCCGCAGGTCGGACAGGATACTACTTCTATGCCGCTTTTACGAAGGCCGAGGCTTTTTAATATATCTTTTGCCGCATAGATTTCTTCTACCGGGTCTCCTGTCAGCGATACCCTGATTGTGTCTCCGATTCCGCGGCTTAAAATAGCGCCGAGTCCCGCGGCGGACTTGATGGTTCCGGTTCTTACGGTGCCGGCTTCCGTTATGCCGACATGCAAGGGAACGTCCGTCTTATCCGCTATTATCTCGTGCGCTTCTATCGCCATAGGTACATCAGTGGACTTGATGCTAAGCACAAGATTATCATAACCAAGGTCCTCTATCTGGTGCACGGCAAGTAGGCCGCTGTCCGCAAGTCCCTTAGCAGTTACGCGTCCGTCGCGCTCTAAGATTTCTTTTTCAAGGGAGCCGGAATTCACGCCGACCCTGATGGGAATGCCGTGCATCTTTGCACAGTCCACTACCATCTTCACTCTGTCTGCGCTTCCGATATTGCCGGGGTTGATGCGAATCTTGTCCGCACCCGCTTCTATCGCAGCTATTGCAAGGCGATAGTCAAAATGTATATCTGCGACAAGCGGAATATGTATCTGCTGCTTGATCTTAGCGAATCCTTCCGCTGCGAGAGGGGTATTCACCGTTGACCTTACAATCTCACACCCTGCTTTTTCAAGGCGCAGTATCTGTTCAACGGTTGCACTTACGTCAGCTGTCTTTGTATTTGTCATTGACTGAATCGCTATCGGATTGTCTCCGCCGATTACGATTCCGCCGATATTTACCTGTTTGGATTTTCTTCTTTCCATCAAAGCAGATTCCTTATGTCATTAAATGTTATAAATACCATCAACGCCATCAGAAGGGCAAATGTTGCTACATTAATTATGCCTTCTGTCTTCGGTTTGATTTTTTTCTTGGTTATTAATTCTATTATTGAAAGTAGTATTCTGCCGCCGTCAAGTGCAGGAAGCGGAATCATATTTACTACTCCGAGGTTCGCGCTGAGCAGGATTGCTATACTGAGTATGCTTAAGATAGTCGCCTGTGCTCCGTAATCTTTTGTTTCTTCTACCGTATCGCCGATCAGACTTACTATGCCGACAGGTCCTGATAAGTCTTCAACTCCCGCCTGCCCGGTAAAGAGCATACGGATTGAATAAAATGTTGACTTGACTGCGTAGAGCACTTCTCTGTATCCGCCTTCAAGGTATCCTGCAAAATCGGATTCTTCCCGATATGAAAATGCCGAGAAGCCGAGTGAATATCCTGAGATGAGCTCGGGCACTGCCGTGAATTCATATTCTTTTCCGGCCCTGAGTACCGTGAATTCCATCGGCTTATTGTTTACTGAGTTTACCGTAAATATCATCTGCAGATCTATGCCCGAATGTACGGGGGCGCCATTTACGGATGTTATTATGTCGCCGACTGCAAGACCTGCTTTTGACGCCGGAGTGTCCATGCCTACTGCTGTTATCTCGGCAGGATCTTCGGTGTTCATATATGAGATTCCGACCATGTATCTTGTGTATTTCGGGCTGTAGCTCATACCGAACTGCTTGCCGTCTCTTTCAATAAACAGGTCGATGGTATCTTTTGTCGTGATGTCCTCTGTCATCGCATACAGCAGCACGTCAGCACCGGTATGCATCTTCTTGCCGTCTATCTCGAGGATCAAGTCGCCTTCGCGTAGGCTTGTTATTGCGGCGCGGCTGTTTCTGTCCACTGACGTAATAACGGGGGGATTTACTCCTGCTACGCTTACGCAGATAAATCCTATTATGAATGCCAGCAGCATATTGAAAAGCGGACCTGCGAGCGCTATAAATGCGCGCTTTAGCGGATGCTGCGCAGGAAATGAGTCCGGCGTGAGTTCTTGAACTATCTCTCCGTCTTCATTTTCATAGGGGGCGATGTCGCCGAGCATCGCGCAGGAGCCGCCGAGCGGAATCAGCTTTAGGGAGTATTTCGTGTCGCCTGCGTTAAATGAAAAGAGTCTCGGTCCGAATCCGAGAGAAAATTCCGTTACTTTTACTCCGCATATGCGTGCGGCTATCATATGTCCGAGTTCATGTATGAAGATGATTGCGCCAAGTACAAGTATGGCGAGGATTATATTCATTGATTACACCTTGTTAAATATTCTATGGTTTCCTGCTGCGTCTGCAGTATATCTTCGAGCGTGGCATCCTGCACTGCTTTTACGCTTCGCATTGCTTTTTCGATGTTCTTTACTATATCCAAAAATCCGATGCGGCCTGCTAAAAATTCTGCTACTGCCCATTCATTTGCTGCGTTGAATATAGTGGGCAGGGTTCCGCCGGTGCGGCCTGCCTCACGCGCGAGGGATAGTGCGGGGAAATTCTCCTCGTCAGGCTGAGCTACCTGTATACTCGTCAGTTTGGTAAAGTCCAGTCTTTCGGTATTCAGTTCGCGCCTCTTCGGGTAGTACAGCGCGTACTGTATCGGTATCTTCATGTCGGGCGTCCCGAGCTGTGCCATGACTGCGCCGTCTGTGAATTGCACCATTGAGTGAATGATGCTGCCCGGCTGCACTACTACCTGTATATCATCTATTGATACGTCAAAGAGCCAGCGTGCTTCCATGATCTCAAGGCCTTTATTTACAAGGGTTGCCGAGTCTATGGTTATCTTCTTTCCCATGTTCCAGTTGGGATGAGCGAGGGCGTCCTGCGGTGTCTTTTCTGCCATTTCCTGCATCGTAAGTCCTCTGAAAGGTCCGCCTGAGCAGGTGAGCAGTATCTTTTCGATTTTGTTTTCTTTATTGCCCGCAAGACACTGGTAGATGGCGCTGTGTTCGCTGTCTACCGGAAGCAGCTTTACGCCCTTTTTCGCCGCTGCCTGCGTTACAAGATGTCCTGCCGTTACAAGGGTTTCTTTATTGGCGAGGGCGATGTCTGCGCCTGCCTCTATGGCGGCGAGCGTCGGTCTTATGCCTATCATGCCGACTACTGCGGTGAGTACTATATCGGCACCGCTTTCAGATGCCGCTGCGATAAGGCCGTCCATGCCTGATACTACTTCTATGCCTGTGTCGCTTAACCTTTTTTTGAGCTCTTCGGCGGCTTTTTCATCGTACATGCACACCATGCGTGGTGAGAATTCGCGTGCCTGCTTCTCTGCGAGTGCTATATTAGTCCCGGCTGCGAGCGCGGTTATCTCTATGTCGCCGTGTGTGCGTACGACATCGAGTGTCTGCGTGCCTATTGAGCCGGTTGAGCCGAGTATTGCGAGTTTTTTCATATTCCGAGTGCTGATATAAACATCAGCATGATAAATACCATGGGTGCGGTGAATATTACGCTGTCAAATCTGTCCAGTATTCCGCCGTGTCCCGGGATCAGTTTTCCGTAGTCTTTTATGTCGTAGTCTCTCTTTATTGCTGAGGCTGCGAGGTCGCCTATCATTGATATCGGTGCGCATACTGCGCAGATTATCAGGCAGGCAAGTACGGGATTTTTGAATGTGCCGGCTAACTGTTCTGAGAAGATCAGTCCGTAGATTGCTCCGAGTCCTGCTGTTCCTATTATTCCTCCGATTGCGCCTTCTATGGTTTTCTTAGGGGACAGCTGCGGTGTCATCTTGTGTTTGCCGATTAAGAGTCCCGTGCAGTATGCGCATACGTCGCAGGCCCATGCGGAGAATGCCAGCCATACGAGGTATTCGCCGCCGGTTGTGAGTCTTGTGAGGAACAAGAATGACAAGGTAAATGGTACATATAAAAATCCGAATGCGGCTTTTGCTGCCTGATCGGCTTTGTATTTCGGAAATGTCAGTACGTATAAGCACAGCAGCGCGATTACGTAGAGTATTATGATCGGTACTATCAGTGTCAGTGATGCTGCGATATATAATACTGCGTAATATAGTGCCGCAAATATATACGATACTAGCGCGAGTCCTGTCTGAGATATGCCGAGGACTTTGTAGAGTTCATTCATGCCGATTATGGATATGATGGCCAGTGCGAGCAGGAGCGGCAGGCCTCCGAATATCATGAGTCCTACTGTTATTATGGTGAGTATTACGCTGGATAAGAGTCTTGTCCAAAACATTATTTGCGTCCTCCGAATCTTCTGTCGCGGTTATTGTAGGCTTCGATTGCTTTTAACAGCTCTTCTTTGTTGAAGTCCGGCCAGTATACGTCTGTGTAATAAAATTCTGTGTATGCTGATTGCCACAGGAGGAAGTTGGATAGCCGCTGTTCTCCTGCGGTTCTTATGAGTAGATCAGGGTCAGGCATGCTTTTAGTGTCTATTTCGTCTGATATCGTCTGTTCGGTGATTTCTTCCGGGGATAGTTTTCCGTCTTTTGCTTTTTCGGCGAGCCTTTTTACTGCGCGTGTTATCTCGTCGCGTCCGCCGTAGTTTATTGCGATGCAAAATACCATGCCGGTGTTCTTTTTTGTGGCTTCTTCCATCTCGTTTATGCCTTCGATTATGTCGTTATCGAAGCGGCTTCTTTCGCCTATCGTGGTTACTTTTACGTTGTTGGCATTTGCTACCTGGATGATCTTTTTTAAGTATACGCGGAATAGTGCCATGAGGGCGCCGACTTCTTCTGTTGAGCGTTTCCAGTTTTCTGTGGAGAATGCGTATACCGTGAAGTATCCTACGCCTAATCTTGCGCAGTCTTCTACTATCTGTTCGAGGGTTTCGCAGCCGGCTTTATGTCCCATCTGTCTGGGTAGTCCATGGGCCTTGGCATAGCGGCCGTTGCCGTCTAATATTATCGCTATGTGTCTGGGGATATTGATAGGTTCCATATTTTTATAAAAGGCTGCCGCTCATGCGGCAGCCCGGCCTTTATCTTTTTTATTATACGGTCATTACTTCTTTTGTCTTTGCTTCGATTGCTTTGTCGACCTTTTCGATGTATTTGTCTATGAGCTTCTGTACATCGTTTTCGGTCTGCTTGCTGTCATCTTCGGTGAATTCGCCGTCTTTTTCTGCTTTTTTGATTTTGTCATTTGCGTCGCGGCGGATGTTTCTTAATGCGACTTTTGCTTCTTCACCTTTTTTCTTGATGTCTTTTGATAATTCTTTTCTGCGTTCCTCTGTGAGTTCGGGGAATACCAGTCTGATGATGCTTCCGTCGTCAGTGGGGTTGATGCCGAGGTCTGACATGTTGATTGCTTTTTCGATTGCTTTTACCTGGGTCTTGTCCCACGGCTGGATCTGTATGAGTCTGGCTTCAGGCACGGATATATTGGCCATCTGCTGAAGGGGCGTGGGGCTTCCGTAGTAGTCTACTGTGATTTTGTTTAATACTGCGGGGTTGGCTCTTCCTGCGCGGATTGTGGAGTATTCTTCTTCTAGTGTTGCGAGGGTCTTGCCCATCTTTTCTTCGGAATATGCTAATATGTCTTCCATGTCTGCCTCCTTATACTGTTATGCGTGTGCCGTTTATGTCGCCTTTTAATGCTTTATATATGCTGTTTTCTTCATTTAGGGCAAATACTGACATCGGCATGCGGTTTTCTACACATAGTGCCGATGCGGCGATGTCTATTACCTTCAGTCGTTTTTCTACCATTTCTTCTATGGTTATGGTGTCGAGTTTCTTGGCGTCGGGGTTCTTGCCGGGGTCTTTGTCGTATACGCCGTCGATTGCTTTTGCGAGGAGTATTTCGTCTGCCTGCATCTCGATTGCGCGCAGTACTACGCCTGTGTCTGTTGAGAAGTAGGGGTGTCCCGTGCCGCCTGCGAAGAATACTATGCGTCCTTCTGACAGGGATTTTTCTGCTGCGTCGTATGAGAATACGGGCATCATGCCGGGTATCTCAAATGAGCTGTATGCTGCGGTTTTCATGCCCATGCTTTCGAAGAGTGATGATACATACAGTGCGTTCATTACTGTTGCGAGCATGCCTATCTGGTCTGCTTTTACGCGGTTTATGGCATTGCTGCTGCGTCCGCGCCAGAAGTTGCCTCCGCCTATTACTATGGCGATTTCAATGCCTTCTGCTGCGGCTTTTTGTATCTGCTCGCCGACTTTTCTTACTGTTGCTTCGTCAAAGCCGGTGGCTCCTTTTGCTCCTGATAGTGCTTCTCCGCTGAGTTTTAATAGTACTCTGCGCTTTTTTTCCATTGTGAATCCTCCGATTCCCTCTTTTCTATGATGATTTTATCATAGTGTCGCTTTATTGTCTATTTTTTGTTGGCTTTTTCGGCCAGATATCTGTCTATTTCTGTTAAGTATTCGTCTGGTACGTGCAGATGTCCTGTTCCTGTTCCGAGTGAGATGTCGGGTTTGGTTGTTCCGTGGAAGTCACTTCCGCCTGATCTTAGGCATCCGTATTCGTCTGCTATTCTTGCGGCTATCTTTCTCATCTTGGGTGTGTATTTGGAGTATTCGGTTTCGAGTCCGTCTGCGCCTGCTTCTAATATGATTCTTAATATGCGTTCGCTTTCTACGAGGTCAAAGTCTCCGATCTGATAGAAGTGGGCTACTATTGCTACTCCGCCTGCTTTGTGGATGATGTCTATGGCCTGGAATGGGTCTAAGGATTGTCTCGGTACGTATGCGGGTGCTGTTTCGAGCAGATACAGGTAGAATGCTTCGTTTACTGATTCCGCGTATCCTTTTTCTACTATTTTTCTGCCGATTTCGCCTCTTGTTACTACGTGGGTCGGGTCTGCCGGGAAGTCTTCTTCTGTTATATTTACTCCGAGTTCTCTTAATTTTGCGTATATCTGTCTGTTTCTGTTATGTCTTATCTCGAGTATTTTTTCTTTCATCTCGGCGATTGCTTCTGATTCGGGGTCGAGCATGAGGCCTACCATGTGTACGTGGTGTCCTTCATATTTTGCGTTTATTTCGATGCCGGGTACTATGCGTATGCCGAGTTTTTTGCCTTCTTCCATGGCTTCTTTTACGCCTGAGGTGGAGTCATGGTCGGTTATGGCGAGAGCTTTTAGGCCTTTTTCTTTTGCGAGTCTTACCTGCTCGGTCGGGGTGTATGTTCCGTCTGATGCTGTTGTGTGTGAGTGTAAGTCTATCATCTGTTTTCCTTATATGTTTTTGAAGTAGTTTTCTATGTCGGCTCTTGTTGCTGCTACCTGGCCTTGTACCTGCCCGCCTTTTCCGCCGCCTCTTCCGGATAATGCTTCGTGCATGGGGCGTGTTAGCTGCTGCAGGTCTTCAGTACCACTTCCTATGATGTAGTGGTAGCCTTTTTCGTCTGTTCCGATGAATGCTGCTGCTATGCGCGTCTTTTCTGCCATCTTGTTTATCAGGCGTTTTGCTACGTCGCCGTCCAGTTCTTCTTCAAATATGATGTTTTTGTCTGTTTTTTCTGTTTCCAGCCGGCTTACGTATTTTTCTTGCCATGCTATGATGCGTTGCCTTCTGTCTTCTGTTTCGGCTTTTAGTTTTTCGACTGCGCAGGCGGCTGCTTCTATCGGTACCGAGAGGTTTCTTGAGATGCTTCTTAGGGCGTCTTCTTCTGCTACGTAGTTTTTGACTGCTCTTAGTCCGCAGACGATTGTGAGTCTCATGCCGCCTTTATAGTTTATTGCATCGGTTATCTTGATTATGCCTATCTCACCGGTGTTTTTTACGTGTGGTGCGCAGCAGGCGCACATGTCTACGCCGTCTATATAGACGATTCTTACTTGTCCTTCTATGTCTATCTTGCTGCGGTATTCCAGTTTCTTTTCTTCTTCTTTTGTGGGAAACATGGTTTCTACCGGGAGCATCTGATAGATGACTTTATTGGCTTCTATCTCGAGTTCTTTTACCTCTTCAGCTGTCAGTGGTCCGTTAAAGTCGAGTGTGGTTTTGTCTTCTCCGATATGGAAGCCTACGTTCTGATAGCCGTACCTGCTGCATGCGAGTCCTGATACGATATGTTCTGCTGAGTGCTGTTGCATCCTGTCATAGCGTACTTCCCAGTTAATCTTGCCGCTTACCGTGCTGCCTTCTTCTACCGGTTTATCGGTGATGTGTACTATCTCGCCTTTTACTTCTACGGTGTCCAGTACCTTCGCTTCTCCGAGCGTTCCGATGTCGCCGGGTTGTCCGCCGCCTTCAGGGAAGAATGCAGTCTCTGCCAGTATGACTCCGTATCCTTCTTTTCTCTTGCCGCCGGTTACATCGGCCGCCGGCCCGCAGGTAGTAACAACAGCCTGAAAATCTTTCATCTCGCTGTCTACATAATATAATCTTTTAGTCTCACCAACATTTTGTTCTCTCATAGTAGAAAGATTATATCACAAAACCAAACTAAAAAAAAGAAGCGCCATAGCGCTTCTTAGGTGAATTTTTCATGTGTTATTTGATTAGCTTTCGGAATTCTTCGACCGGGAGTTGACGATATTAATCTTCATATGCTATACTGCGTATGTAACCAAACTTGTTTTCTCTCGGAAACGGCTCTTGCGCGTTGAGGGACTGAAACCAAAGTTTGGTTTCTTTTTTGTTTTCTGACAAATATAAGATCTTATCCGGTGACAAATCATTATAAAAATTTCTTTTTGGATGTATAGTTTGAATTTTATTTATTTCATTTCCTTTTGGTGATTGTTTAATCATAACACCAACAACAATTGGCGAAGTCCCGACATATAAATTTCCATACACATTGGCAGAATGAACCCCTTCCATATCAATATATTCACTAATTACTATTGGACGCTCAAGAATCTTCGGAATGTCCTTTATTTTCGCTTTTTCTATTGGGTCATTGCGTTCTATCATTTCATAGCGCAACTTTGAAACATCTATATATAGTTTACCATTATTTAAACCAATAGTATTCAGTACTCCATTTTTCAAAATAGTACCAACAGTTATATATCCTCCTACATTAAGAGATGCTACTTTATCGACCATTTTAGAAAAGTACTTATCTTCAGAGAAATTATTTTCTGAATATATCCCGTAAGGCTCAGCGATTTTGCCACCATTATTAATACTTGTCGAGCACTCAGAATTATTTTCGTAATAAAGAGTTTCCTCATCTGTGTTGTATAAAATCTCTTGCATAGTTTTTTCCTCAAAAAGTTTTTATGATACTATCACATACAAAGAATAAAATCTATAAATGTAACAAATCGTCACAAAAACAGGCCTTGAGGCAAATAAAACATACAAAAATGTGACGGTAGCATCACAAAAAAAGAAGCGCCGAAGCGCTTCTTGAATAAAACTTAATATCAGGTCTTCAAAGGCAAACCATTGGCATCCTTAAAGCTCCCGATCAAAATACGAATCAGATCAACAATCGCCCCGATACCAAACAGCCCGGCAGTAAGAATATACAAAATCCCGGTACCGGTCTTACCAACATAGAATCTATGAATGCCAAACACCCCAAAGAAAAAGCAAAGGAAAAAAGCCACCCACTTACTCTTCGTACTAACAACAATAGTCTTACCCTCTTCCATAGTCAAAAACCTCCGTGAATATAGGTGAATTTAACAAATATCCAATATTATTCTTTGCGGAAAATCGCTAACTATTATCTTACATTATTTCTTTGATTTTTTCAATTAGCGTAATGTCTGCTGGTAACCAATTCACGCTGTATAACTGTTCTTTTGTAAGCCACTTGGCAGCTTCATGTTCCTTTAGTTCTAACTCTCCAGATGATATTTCGCACCAGAAACAATCCATGGACAAATGAAAAGTAGGATAATCGTATTCAATCGTGTCGATCAATTCGCCAACATTAATTTCTGTAGCCAACTCTTCTACAATTTCGCGCTTCAATGCCTCTTGTGGTGTTTCTCCTGGCTCGATTTTCCCGCCTGGAAATTCCCAACCGCCTTTGAATTCTCCATAACCTCTTGCTGTGGCAAAAATACGATTGTTGTCGCGTATTACTGCAGCTACAACTCTTACTTTTTTCATTACAAACTCCTCAATCTCTTACAATGTAGTCATATATATCATTACGAACCGGTACATCTAATTTATATGAAATTTCAAAAGCATCATCATCTGTAGATTCCATATGAATAGGATTAGGTTCTCCTTCTGCAAATATTTCTCCAAGGAAATAGAATTCTTTTGCTTCTTTATCGTCTTTATTCTTTCTTACGAAAAGAAATATTCGGTTATTTTGGTCATCTTTGCCACGTTTATAAATATGATCAGCATCTGTTGATGTGATTTTTCTGGGATGTTTAGATAATGCTATTAAATACCCTTCCGAAACAAATCTATCTTCATATGCGATTGCACCCTCTGCTTTATCGTAGTTAATGAATACGGGCAACGTGTGCGTTTCTGTGTCATAAAAATAACCGCCAATATTCTGAGCATTTGCATTTTTATTCCAATTGAGCAATCTGCACACATCTTCATATGTATATTTGCTATAGAGTTGGAAGCATGTATCCTTATAATAATCTAAATAACTTTCCTCGCAACGTTCTTTGGCATATTCAAGAAGTTCACAGACCATCTTGTTAAAAACTTGATTCTTAAGAAATTGCGCAAAATGAGATGATAATTGATATGCACCTTTTTCCGCTTTTTCAATCAGTACGCAGTTTTCATATTTCTTTAGGTCATCATCTTTAGGAAAACAATTAGTTAAATTTCTATAAACTGATTTTTCAGTTTGAGGCATTACATCCAAGGCATAAGTGTTTTTCATAAATGATTTATAATAACAAAAAATGCGATTCCTTTGTGATACTAAATATCTAAGTAAAGCCACTTCATGTATTCGCTTGTATGCAGATACTTTGCATGACAAATACCTAATTATTTCATGCTCACTCTCAGTGAGAGTCACATCGTAGTCTTTTTCATACTTTTTCAGAAAGTCATAGTATGAACCCGTTTTTTCAAATATTTTTGTGACATCAATAGATCCATATTTTTTGAATTCAAGAACTGTAGGAATTCTTCCAAGCTTATTTTTTAGTATCTGATAAGATTCTTTAATAAGCTTCATCTCATTCGTTTTAGCAGAATCAATAGATGAATAAATGCGTTTTTTTGATATTTCATCAAAGTGGATTGTTGAACTGCCTGGAATAATGCAAGATCCCTCTCTCACATATCTTCTCATTGTATCTTTATTATAACTGCGATCACCCGACAACGCGATTGGTATCATGAAATTATTCATGTAATTTCCAATGAAATCAAGAATAACCACATACTCTTTGTTTACAGCTTTTCTAAGGCCACGTCCTAATTGTTGGATAAACACTACTGGTGACTCAGTAGGTCTTAACATAATAATCTGATTCAGTTCTGGTAAATCCACACCTTCATTAAAAATATCTACAGTGAAAATATAATCTAAAATATCATTGTTTTTTTCGGAAACATCGCCAACTAGTTTCTGACAGACTTCTTCTCTCTTTTCTTGACTATCTTCTCCAGTCAATACTTCTGTTCTATACAAAGTGCCGTCTTTCTTTTGCATCTTGTTAAACTTCGCAGAAAGTTCCTTTGCCTCTTCTTTACGACTGCAGAAAATTAATCCCTTAATGCGATCTCCGGAATATCCAAAGTATTCTGCTTTTTCAATGATGTATTTTACTCTTGCATCAGAAATAAGATTCGCAAAATTTCTAACGCCAGCATTGTCATCAAAAACTTCCCCGTTTATTTCAAGGTCGGTAATTCCGAAGTAATGGAATGGACACAAGAAATCTTCTTCCATTGCTTGCTGAAGACGAATTTCATAAGCTATATTATGATCAAAAATTGAATATATATCGTACTGATTAGTATCTGGACTTGCCGTCATTCCTAACCAGAATTTGGGTTTAAAATATCCCATAATATCTTGATAACTTTTAGCTCCTGCTCGATGGCATTCATCAATTATTATGATGTCAAATGCATTAGGATCAAAGTTCTTGCGGATTTCAGACTTGGCCATCATTTGCATAGTTGAGAAAAGATAATCTGCGTCTATGTCTCTACTGTTTCCTGATAAAAGTCCATAAGTTTTTGATGACCCAAATAACTTCTTGTAGCTTTTAATTGTCTGCTTCGCTATTTGCTCTCGATGAACCAAAAACAGAATTCGCTGTGCATTTAATTCTCTCACCGCAAAAGCAGAAGCAAATGATTTTCCCGTTCCAGTAGGACTCAAGAGCATTGCTTTGTCAATATTTTGAGAGCGCAATTGCAAAACATTATTTACAAATTCAACCTGCATTTTATTAGGAACTAACTTGTAACGATCTAGTTCAATAATTTGCTCTTGCAAAGCTGCTTCACGCTGTGCACGAACCATTTTATTCTTCATATATTGGAGACGATAATCTGAGATAAACGAGTCATATGTCTTTGCATGTGAATCCCGCCAAAGTGCATCAAACTCAGAAAGGATCTCTTGAGCCATTTCTCCATTTTGTGTAGAAACAAACTTTGTATTCCATTCTTTATTCTTTGTTACTGCGCTCATCGTCATGTTCGCGCTACCAATAATAAAATGGTATATTTCTTCCTGTCGGAAAATATATCCTTTAGTATGGAATCCACCAGTTTCATTATCTGTCACAAACATTTTTAGCTCGATATTAGATAATTCAGCAAGTTTTTCTAATGCTTCTGGTTCACTGAAAGAAAGATAATCTGTAGTTAATATTTTTCCGGGAATACCTTTAATCTCTAATTCTTTTAATGTTTGAAGTAATGGAGTGATACCGCTTAAAGTGATAAAAGCTACACTTATTTTAAACTCATCGCAAGCAGCCAGTTCTCTTTCAATAGAAACCAGCACTTTTTTACCTTTTGTATAATCATTGGATAAAAACTCAGGGCGATATGCAAGATTAGAATTAATTGCTTGATTTAAGAATGCCGTTTCGCATCCTTCAATAATATTTTTTTGATATTCTAAAATATTAGCCATGATTCATCGCTCCTATTAACTTTAACAAAGTCTCAATCTGATTTAATATGTCTATATTTTATTCTCTGACCCAAACTTCATATCCCTGTCTTTTGGCAGAGTAATACACTGGTTTTCTCTGCTTTTTTATTATACCATAAATTATTGTCCGATAACTAAAATGTCTAATACTCGACAACATAAATCAAATTATTATCAAATAATCCATTCTCAGATTTACTCACTACTATTTTCATACCGACGTGACTCTTGATGCTTTATTTCCCCTCTTACTCTATTCCGTTTTTAATAGTTATCCCAATACTCTTCGAAATAGTCCTCTGCCTCTTCGAAGTCAATAAAATCATCGTAGTTGAAGTAGTAGAATTCTTCCGGATCTTCGTATTCGTATACATCATACGGATCATCAGGATATTTCTTTTTCTTCGTGGAGCTCTTGGATTTTGTTGAAGCTGTCCATGTCTGCGTCTCCTGTTATTCCAAGCCTCTCAATCAAGACAATATCTCCTAAACCTAAACATTTCCGGCATGCATAGGTCTATTCTTTTTACCTTGCCTTCTTCCGCTAATGTTACGTCAACTATAACCCCTATTCTTTCTCCGTTCAAAATCTGTTTTATGAAAAGGCATATTTTCCCCTTATGCCTCCGGATTTTATCTTACACATTACCATTGTAATCTTTTAGTGTACGATAATCAGTACAACAAAAA
>JAZRXC010000012.1:0-49457 GCA_045600025.1 Lachnospiraceae bacterium | reverse complement strand
TGTATACCAGAATTTCCCTGCGATGGTATTCGGATTTCCGATTATGCTTCTCGCAGCGCTTGCTCCCGATAGGCCAATCCTTGTATTAATACTTGTAATTGCTTTTTGGATAGTAATGAATATAATACTATTCAGAAATCAGATCTTTAAGAAGAAAAAAATTCGCAGAACTAAATAATAAAGAGAACCCCTTTCGTTAGCCTGAAACTAAAGAAAGGGGTTTTCTTTTTAATAAGTGCATAGGATGTCGTGGTGTACTTGCTTATAGAAAAGCTCGCCGGCTTTTTCAAAATCATCTGTCTGGCCGAGTACCCACATGAGCTTTGCAAGTGCCGCTTCTGATGTCATGTCATGAGCCTCAAGGATTTTGAGGGTGTCTTTTACAACTGCTCCGACCTTGTAAACGGAAAGGTCACTTCCTTCGTTAGGAACCTGTGTGGTCATAACGATTAATTTGCCCTGCTCACCGGCCTCTTTGACCTGCTTGAAATAATCCGAGTATTCCGGGAGTCCGCCGACGCCGAAGCTCTCTATAACAAGCCCGTCATAGCAATCAAGTGCGTAATGCATGAGATGGTTGTTCATGCCGGGGGTCAGTTTAATGAGCCCGACATTCGGGTTGATGTAACTGCAGAAACTTGTTTCACCATCTGTGGTATCGGGGAAATATCTTATGATTCTATGGTCCTGAATCTGTGCAAGGAACGGGAAGTTAACACTGGCAAATGCGGCGAAGTTTTTCGAATAATTCTTTCTTGCTCTGGTTCCCGCGATGACATTTCCGTTAAATACAACGCACACATTGTGACTGCCATCATCGGCAGCATAGGTGAGAGCATCAATCAGATTCTGCTTCGCATCGGTCACATCCTCCATCATGGGCTTTTGTGCGCCGGTGAGGACGATGGGCTTTATACTATTTGTAATGAGATAGCTTAACCCGGCAGCTGTGTAAGCAAGAGTGTCAGTGCCGTGTGCGACTACGAAGCCGTCATATTTGTCGTAGTTTTCCTTTATGATGCCGGCGATTATAAGCCAGTGTCCCGGACGGATATTTGTGCTGTCCAGAGAAAAGGCCTGCACGCATTCAACTTCGCAGATTGAAGCAGCAAAAGGAATGGCTTCAAGCAGGTCATCTGCAGAAAGCGCGGGCGCAAGTCCGTTTAGTGTAGGCTTTGAGGCGATAGTGCCGCCGGTTCCGATAACGAGTATTTTTTTCATAAGAATTCCCTTTATTTACCAGTTTTTTGCAGTATACACTTAAAATAAACCAATCGCAAGAATTTGATTTGCTTTCCTCTATTTTATATGCTTTGCAGCGTTTTCACCCATCATCATGCAGGTAGCCTGTACCCTGGCTGAGGCATATGCGCCTCCTGTTAATGAGGCACAGCGGCCTACCGCATACAAATTGTCAAATCCAGGTGCTATTACAGTTTCAAAAGGAATAGGTCCCGGCTGTTCCAGCGGAATCAGGCGTTGAGAGTTGTCTATCGGTGAATGGAAGTCCATAGGATGTGTACAATAAGCGATTACATCGTTAAACTGTTTACCTTCCAGTACTTCTTCCTGAGTCAATGTGTGAACACCTTTGATACGCCAGGTCTGTCGTATTCCGGCCATAGGGGCAATGGCTGCCACTTCTGCATTTGCAAACTCTTTGAATCCCTCACGTAAGGCATCGATCAAAGCGAAAATATCTCGCTGCAATAACATTTCGGTGTATGTCAGGCTCTCTCTTTCGGAACCGTCTCCGGAACGTCTGGTCATGACAACAGAAAGAAGATTTCCTCTAACTTGGCTTACAAACCAAGGTCCGCCGAACTGCGGCAATCCCGGATGAGCTTCACCGTATTCAATCAGATAATCATGAATGACAGGATTGCTTCCGGTACGGGTACTTCCGTCATGGTGTATATAACCACGTAATAAATCAGTAGAAGTATCAACTCCCTCCAGCAAAAAGCACAGGCTCATAGGCATCATTTCGCCCTTGTCGAGCATAGGTACTCCGGCTGCTCTGGCCAGTACCGCATCTCCCGTGGCATCTATAACATGTCCGCAATCTACGGCCTCAAGACCATTCTTGCTGACAAATATGATACGGCTTACATGTCCATTTTCACACTCACAATCCAATACATGACAATTGGAATATAAAGTTACTCCTGCCTTACGGATCATTTCCGATACGTGTAGTTTATATGTTTCAGGATGATAGGACACATTGCCTCTGTATGTATGTACATCCAGCGGCTTATCTGTGAGTTCTACCTGCGCAGCTCCGGCATCAATGAGTCCCTGTACAAATTCCCAGCCGATTCCGTCCAGGATTCGTGTATTGTCATGATAAACTCCGCAGATAGGTGCTACGTATGTAAGTGCCGCTCCGCCTCCCGGAAATGCCAATGCTTCGATCAAGGCTGTTTTTTTACCGTCACGGGATGCGCGAACCGCTGCTACCCAGCCTGCCGGTCCGGCGCCGCAGACCACTACATCATAGCTGCCGATAACCGGCACATTCTTTGAATATTGTGCATAATTCATATTATCCTGTCCTCCTCACCTGTATTTAACTTTATAATAATTCCGGGACACTGTAAAGTAAATGTCTGCGTTTGCATTTGCCAATATCTGAAAAAACAAGTAAAATAAATAAAAAAGATCAGGCGGCAAAACTATATGGCTAAAGATAACAACAATACTCCAAATAATAAAACACCAATATATACAGCGGATTCGAAGCCTCCTTTCGGGCCGTTGCTGTTATCATCGTTGCAGCAAATGCTATTGCTCTTGTCACTCGGAATGGCGCTTCCGGTATCTATCGCAAGAGCAGCGGGACTTGATGTAATAAAATCCGGAGCATTGCTTGCGGCAGGATTCTTTGGCATGGGTGTTACTTCAATATTTCAGACGATGAAAGGAAAGTTTATCGGATCAGGTAAGCAGGCTTTTGCGGCCGGAGATTCGGCAGCGATATCAGTATGTGTTTTGGCAGCGGAGGCGGGAGGCGTTCCGCTCGTTCTCGGCATGACGCTATTTGCGGCAGTTGTAAGATTCATTATGGGATCATTTGCGTACAAACTGCGCAAATTATTCCCGCCGGAAGTAACCGGCACTATGATTTTTATCCTCGGAATCAATCTGGTTCCCACAAGTTTTAAATATTTCTTCGGCACTTATCCGGCAGGACAATATGATATAAGGCACGTTATCGTGGCGGCTGCGACATTTTTGTTTATGCTGGTATGCACACTTTTCATTAAACCATTTAAGCCTTATTCAGCCTTACTCGGAATCGTATTCGGATATATTTTGTCTCTTGCAACAGGGATATTCAGTCTGTCAGCCGTAAGCGCACTTAAAGATAAAGCCGTCGTTGCATTGCCGTTTTATACGGATTTTTCGTTCAGCTTCAGTCCGAGCATGGTGATACCCTTCCTGATTATCGCAGTAGCTGCGGTAGTAGACAATATCGGAGATTTTTCTGCCGGTCAAGCTGTGGATGACCCCACACTTGAAAAAACTGATTGGAAAGCGATAGAGCGAGGCATCCGTGCTGGCTCATTGGGAATGTTCGCGACTGCATTTATCGGAGGAACACCTACGGCTACCGCTACAACAAATATCGGCATATCAAAAGCCAGCGGAATAACAAGCAGAGCGGTTGCTTATGTTGCTTCGGGAATACTGATATTTATATCATTTTTCCCCGGACTTACGGGACTGCTTTCAGCAATTCCGGAACCGGTGCTTGGCGCTGCAATTATGTATTCAATGTGCTACATAATGGCGGGTGGTCTATCCTCAATTGCCTCGCGTGAATTAAATGACAGAAAGTTATTCGCTGTATTCTTAAGCATCGCGGCGGCAATAAGTACTTTGATTCCGGGCTTATATTCATTCCTGCCGGATAGCGTATCACAGGTCATCGTATCTCCGATGGTTATGGGCGTAGTGGTAATTCTTGCATTAACGCTGCTCGGAAAAATCGGAACAAAACGCAGGCATGAATTCAACACCGGGGTAAATGCGGCGGATGTCGAAGAACTCAGTACGCAGGTCGAAAAAATCTGTGGCGAATGGGGTACAAGCAAGCTGCTTTCACAAAAACTTCGGATAGCGATGGATGCTATTGCCGAAGGCATATATGAACTGCAGCCCGATGCACGTATATGCTTTGAAATAAGTTATGATGAATTGCAGGTAAAGGTTAGCCTAAACACTGCGGACGGACATTTTTCGGAGGAAATGCTGACAAATAAAGAGGACATTTCATCAATGGCAGTGGCACTTCGCATCCTGCCGAATTTGTTCGATTATTCAAACGCAAAAATCGAAAACGGTAATTTGGTTATTGACCTTAATTCTGATTTGTAAATAATAGTAAATACGCATTGAAAAAAACAATTTTCATGTTATAATTTCATAAAATAATCAGTGACATAAGAAAGAATTATTTGTCACTTTTTGAGGAGGAATTATGCAAAATAAATTAGAAAAAGCATTATCAAATGCTAAGCTTATTGCTGTATTCGGTATTCTTTCCGCAGTTCTGCAGATAGCATCCGATTTACCGTTCTGCTTCCTTGAGGATTATGCATGGTATAAATTCGATGTGCTGACAGATATCGTAGCTGCTGCCGCAATCATCGGATTGTTAATTGCATACAAGAAGGGCGAAATCAATGTTCAGAAAGCATTACTCGGAGCTATTATTTTCAACGGCGCTGTAGGAACATTCAGTAACTTCGTATATTACCTGGATGGTATGAGTGCAGGAGAAGATTACAAGTATGAACTCATTCTGTTCCTTGCATTCTCAATATCAGAGCTGGGCATTTTTGTTGCTCACCTTGTACTTCAGTCAGATCATTCCGGAAGTGTAAAGCCTGTCAGATTCATTGAAGTATTTGTACTGATTGCAATTGTTGCCGACATTGTAGATACGGTTATTACTCTTTCGGCAGGTGTTGATTACTTCACACTTTATCTGCTCAACAATTTCGGCGTTGATCTGTATCTTCTTATGGTACTTTGCATTGAGCTTACCGTTCAGAAGTACAAGAATATAAGAGCCACTGCACTTTCCGAAGGAACCTGGACTCCCGAAGCAAAGGCAGAAGCAAAGAAGCTTTTCATGTTTTAATTAATCATTCGATTATCAGAACTCCCGCTTGACGGCGGGAGTTTTTTAATATGAATTGACACTATTTTGCGTATAGTGGTACAATCATCTTATCACTATAAGGAAGGTTTTTAGATGCATAATATCAAATCAGAAGGTGAAAGATGCCTAAAATGTAAAGTCCCGCAGTGCTCAGCGCATTGCCCGGTGCGTACCCCAATTCCGGAGGTTACTAAGGCATTTTTACTCAACGACATAAATAAAGCCGGCGAATTACTTTTTAACAACAATCCTCTTTCCGCAATCACATCAGTAGTGTGCCCGCACGAGAAAAACTGCGCAGGACATTGCGTACTCGGCATAAAAAGCGAGCCCATTGCTTTCTTCGAAATAGAGCAATATATTTCACAGTATTATATCCAGACTTTTGAGCCGCCGTACATTGAAAAGAACGGAAAAAAAGTTGCGGCTGTAGGCGCAGGACCTTCCGGAATTACGATGAGTATCAAGCTTGCGCTTAACGGATACGACGTAACGCTTTTTGAGGCTGAAGATGATATCGGCGGTGTCTTAAGATACGGCATTCCGGATTTCAGACTTTCAAAGCGTTTAGTTGAGGCATACAGAACCGTGCTTGAGAAGCTCGGCGTTAAGCTTCGTTTCCATACACGTATCGGCACTAATATTAACACAGAAGATCTTTTTGTTGATGGCTATAAGGCTGTATACCTCGGACTCGGAACAGGTCGTCCCAACAAGCTCGGACTTCTCGGTGAGACTCTCGGACATGTACATTTTGCGATTGATTTTCTGAAGTCTCCGCAGACTTATAACCTTGGAGAAAAGGTTGTTGTAGTCGGAGCCGGAAATGTTGCAATGGACGCAGCAAGGTGCGCAGTAAGAGTAGCGCATGCTAAGGTTACCGTTCTGAACCGTAATTCAGCCGAAGATGCGCCTGCCGGGCAGCAAGAGGTCGATATGGCAATGATTGACGGCGTTCAGTTCATTCATAATTGCCAGGCTGTCAGAATTACGGACAACGCAGTTCGTTGCGTGGCAGTCAATCGAATAGAAGAACCCGACGGAAAGGTAACCTACGAGGAAGATTTCACAAATTCCTTTGAAGTGGAAGCAGACTCCGTTATTCTCGCTATAGGTCAGGGACCGTCAGCTGAGATTAAGTATGGCAGCAATATGAATCTTTCCGCACGCGGACTTATCGCAACTGATGAAAATGGTGAGACAAGTACGCCGAATGTATTTGCCGGAGGCGATGTTGTGTCAGGACCGAGTACGGTAGTTCAGGCGGTCGCATCGACACTTAAGGTTGCGGATTATTTGCTTGAAAAATTAAAGACATTATAAGAAAAGAAACAATAAAGAGGCTGCCCTGAGGTGAACCCGAGCAGCCTCTTATTTATGCGATTATTTATTAATAATTCTCGCAGTTTACTTCAAAATATGCCTGAGGATGTAAGCATACGGGACATACCTGAGGAGCCTCGGTTCCTACGATGATGTGACCGCAGTTGCGGCACTCCCATACTTTAACTTCACTCTTGGCAAATACTTCCTGAGCTTCTACGTTGTGAAGCAGTGCGCGATAACGCTCTTCATGATGCTTTTCAATTGCAGCAACAGCACGGAACCGTGCGGCAAGTGCAGGGAAGCCTTCCTCCTCAGCTGTCTTTGCAAAGCCTTCGTACATATCTGTCCACTCGTAGTTCTCACCATCTGCAGCGGCAGCGAGATTCTCTGCGGTTGTGCCGATTCCTTCAAGCTCTTTAAGCCAAAGCTTTGCATGTTCCTTTTCGTTATTTGCAGTCTTTTCAAAGAGGGCTGCAATCTGCTCGAAGCCTTCCTTCTTTGCCTTTGAAGCAAAGTAAGTGTACTTATTTCTTGCCTGTGACTCGCCTGCAAATGCGGCTTCGAGATTCTTTTCTGTCTGTGTTCCAGCGTATTTATTCATATTATGCCTCCATTAAATAATATTGCCTTAATGGCACTTCTATAATAACACATATCGCATAAAATGAAAATTGATTTTTCCCGGAACAAATAGTAGTATAATCACATGACAGCAACAAAAACGAAAATAAAATCAATGGTGCTCGGCGCGGCTTTTCTCGCAATAGCAATGGTTCTGCCGCTTCTTACAGGACAGATTCCGCAGATAGGTAAAGCGCTGTGCCCTATGCATATACCGGTTATCTTATGCGGCTTTTTCTGCGGTCCCTGGTACGGACTTGCAATAGGCATTATTGCGCCTTTGCTTCGATTTTTGATATTCGGTATGCCTGTAATAGTACCGGATGGAATATGCATGTCATTTGAACTTGCAACATACGGTTTTATAACGGGAACGCTTTATAAAGCATTACCCAAAAAGAAGATTAATATCTATCTTGCTCTGATTGTTGCTATGCTTGCCGGGCGTATCGTATGGGGAATCGGAAGGACCATATTTTACGGTCTTGGCTCAAAAGAATTCGGATTTGCAGTGTTTATCGCAGGCGGCTTCGTCAATGCCATGCCTGGCATCATCCTGCAGCTGGTACTTATCCCGATACTGGTAATGGCTCTTAAAAAATACACTTATACAGAACGTTAATTATTGTATGCATTGTCACACAAGGCGCCATAAGGCGTCTTGTTTTTATAGAATCTGAAACGGAAATATGGTAAAATAAACGGTATGGGTTTTATGGATGTTGAAATAAATGAAATACTTCTTTCTCCCGAGGAAAAGCGTCGGGATCTTTATCAGCGGCAGAAAAAACTCCTGGAGACTTTTCTTGAGCACAATGCGATTACGCAGGCACAGTTTGAAAAGAGTCTCGGCGATTTAACAGAGAAGATGGGGATGAATTAAGATGAATACCAGGAGAAATATATTCATAGCCTTCATTCTTAATCTGTCATTTGCCATAATAGAATTTATCGGCGGGGCGTTTACAAACAGCGTTGCAATAATGTCTGATGCAATACATGACACCGGTGACGCAATGAGCATCGGAATAGCATATATCCTTGAACGCATAAGCAAGAAAAAACCGAATGATAATTATACTTACGGCTATTCAAGATATTCAGTATTCGGCAGTGTGATAACAAGCACAATTCTGATGGCAGGATCTATATTTGTGGTTTACAATGCGATAAACAGGCTTGTGAACCCGGTGCAGGTGGATTATGACGGAATGCTGTGGCTGGCAGCAATCGGAGTAATAATAAATTTCGCGGCAGCGTATTTTACATCCGGCAGCGGTTCGCTTAATCAGCGTTCGGTTAATCTGCATATGCTGGAGGACGTGCTTGGGTGGATAGTCGTACTTATCGGCGCAGTGGTAATGAAATTTACCAATCTATGGATGATTGATCCGGCGATGTCAATCGGTGTAGCGGTATTTATTATCATAAATGCGTTAAAGAATCTCAAAGAAGCACTTGATTTATTCCTTGAGAAAGTCCCGGAAGGAATATCCGTAAATGAAATCCGTGAGCACGTTATGGGGATAGAAGGTGTCGAAGGTATCCATCATCTTCACATCTGGAGCATGGACGGGATTAATAATTGTGCAACGCTGCATGTAGTGACGGACGCAGACGCTGTTGAGGTTAAGAAAAAGATTCGTGAAGAAATGCAGGAACATAAAATACAGCATGTAACTCTCGAGATTGAAACAAAGGATGAGACCTGCGGTGAGGAAGACTGCCATGGCTTTGAGGACAGTATGCCGGCGGGGCATCATCACCATCATTGACAGAGAGGTGACAGATGATAAAAAACGTAGCAATAGTAAGCTTATCAAGCGGAATACTCGGCGAAGACTTCATGGAACATGAGCGGAAAATAGGGCTTAAGCGATTGGCTGATTTCGGGCTCAATGTAATATTTGCCCCTAACTGCCGAAAAGGATTAGATTACTTGAAAAATCACCCCGAAGAGCGGGCGGCGGACCTTTTGTGGGCATTCAAAAACCCTGACGTGGATATGATACTCTGCGCCATCGGCGGAGATGATACATACAGACTGCTGCCGTATTTATTTGACCATGACGAGCTGAAAGAAGCAGTAACAGATAAAGTGTTCCTGGGATTTTCCGACACGACCATTAACCACTTTATGCTTCACAAGGTAGGGCTGAATACATTTTACGGGCAGTCCTTCCTTTCTGATATATGCGAGCTCGCTCCCGAGATGCTGCCGTATACCAAAAAATATTTCGAAGAACTGATACATACGGGAGCTATTTCCGAGATTACTCCAAGCGATGTATGGTATAACACTCGCGAATCATTTGGCCCCGATCAGGTAGGAGTTCCGACGGCTTCTCATCCGAATGGCGGATATGAATTACTGCAGGGCGCGCCTATCTTTTCAGGCGAGATATTGGGCGGTTGCATAGATACTATATTTGATATATTTGATGGGACAAGATACGCCGATATGCCGGATATGTGCAGAAAATACGGGCTATTTCCGAGCCTTGAGGACTGGAGTGGCAAGGTGCTTTTGCTTGAATCATCAGAGGAAAAACCGTCGCCTGAAAAATACAGAAGGGCGCTCACCTATTTGAAAGAGTACGGCATATTTGACGTAGTAGCCGGAGTCCTGATAGGAAAGCCTATGGACAATACTTATTATGAAGAATACAAGGCAGTGCTGAAAGAGGTAATAAATAACCCTGATTTGCCGATTCTGTGTAACTTTAATATAGGACATGCTATGCCAAGGTGCATACTGCCATTTGGCAAAAAGATTACCGTAGATGCAAATAGTCAGAAGATTACCTGTGGGAACTAAAAATGGAAAACATAACACCTGTTAAAAAAGAAAGAAATTACGGAATAGAACTGCTCAGACTTGTACTCATGTTTATGGTGTGCGTACTGCATACCTGCGGTCAGGCAGGAGCCATATCCGGCGCAACAACTCGAGCGACATATAATGCACTTTGGTTTTTGGAAGTGATATCTTTTTATGCGGTAGACGGTTTCGCGATTATCAGCGGATACACGGCAACCGGTAAGAAGAAAAATTTCTCGAAGTTTTTCGCTATGTGGTTCCAGGCATTTTTCTATTCATTCGTAGTGTCATTGATACTGACATTATTCGGAGTCGGCAGCCTTACGACAGAGGAGCTTCTCGGTCAGGCAACGCCGCTTCTTTCAAACTGCTTCTGGTATTTCACGGCATACGCCGCACTGTTTGTTTTATCACCGATTATTGACAAGGCTATCGCCGCAATTGATGAGAAATATGCGACAAAGCTCCTTATAGTTATCATCGTGTTCTTCAGCATAGTACCGAGACTGAGCAAAGGCGACATCTTTGCAATGGTGTCAGGATATTCGGCCATCTGGCTTATCATCTGCTATGCGATAGGCGCACTCGCTAAAAAAGGCAAGCTTCTGGAAAAGGTCAAAACACCGATACTTGTTGCTGTATGGGCAGCAATGGTTCTTATTACCTGGCTGCTTTATATTACCGGAGTGACAGCTGATTTTATCAACTATGTTTCCGTGACCATGGTGATTGCCGCATTGATGCTGGTTATCATATTCTCCCGAATGAAATTCAAAGGAACCATAATATCACGTCTCGCACCGCTGGCTTTCGGTATATATTTGTTCCAGATAAGCACAATTATATGGAAGGATATTATTAAGGGATTGTATGTCGAGATAGGTTCTTACAGCGTGATTCCTGCGGTACTTTTGGCCCTCGCAGGAGCGACGGGAATATTTGCTGCGGGAATTATCGTAGAATTCCTTCGCACAAAACTTATGCAGCTCATCAGGCTTCCGAAGTTCTGCGATTTTCTTACAAGACTCGGTGGGCGAGCCGTGTCGTGGATAGCATCAAAAGTAAAATAATAGTTTAGGATAACAATAAATGAATAAAAAATTTTGTATGATTACAGCACTGCTGCTCACAATATGTTGCAGCAGTTGCTCATTGTTTGAGGACAATGATATAACACCAGCGCCGACATTTCCCACAGAGGAAGTGTCTACTACTGAAACGCCTACAACAACGGACACTACTACGACAGCCGAGGAAGAACCGGCAGGAGAGGTTGTAACTTTCCGCTTCGCAGGAGATTTTACGCAGGCAGAGCTGGGAGGAGAAGGCGTAGTAATGTCGATTATGGCTACGCTGGATGAAACCTACGGCGGGGATATAACGCAGGTATTTTCAGACGATCTTATTGAACTTATGAGATCTGCAGACATCTTTATGCTTAATAATGAATACACATATAGCTTGCGAGGAACGCCAACGGCAGGTAAGCACTGGACATTCAGAGCGAATCCTAAAAGAGTAAAGAATCTCAGCATTTTAGGGGTGGATATCGTAGGACTTGCAAATAATCATGCATTTGACTGGGGCGAGGTATCTCTTCTTGATACGCTTGATACTCTTGACGGCGAAGGAATAGATCACGTAGGCGCCGGAAGAAATCTTTCTGAGGCGATGAAGCCGGTTTATTATGAACTTGGCGGCAAGACATTCTCATTTGTCTGCGCAACGGCAGTAGAGAAAGTCGGGGATTCCGAATATGGAATGAGCCGCCCGGCGACAGAAGATAAGCCGGGAGTTCTCAACACGACAGATCCCGCCAATACACTATTAGCGATTGAAACCGCAAAAGCAAACAGCGATTATTGCTTCGTATATGTACACTGGGGGACTGAATCAACGACGGTGCTTGATGAGGAGCAAATAGACCTCGCACACGCATATATTGACGCGGGAGCAGATGCGATAATAGGCGGACATCCTCATGTGCTGCAGGGCTTTGAGTACTATAAAGGCAAGCCGATATTGTATAGCCTCGGTAACTTCTGGTTCAACAGTAAAGAGCGTGAGACAGGTCTGCTTGAGATAAATGTTGATACATCCGATATGGGAGTCACAGTCAGGTTTATCCCGTGTTTGCAAAGAGATTGCCGCACAGTGCTCGTAACAAAAGAAGAGAGAAAGCAGGAAATGCTGGAATACATGCAGTCCATATCAAGCGGAATTAATATCGCATCAGACGGAACAGTAACAGAAAATTTATAAATATTTCATAAGGGGAAATATATAAAATAGAATCAGTCTGTGGTACTATTTAGCTACTATGATAGAACTTAAAAACATTAAAAAAGTTTACAAGACAGGCGGATTGTCTCAAACCGCACTTGATGATGTATCGCTCTCACTTCGTGACAATGAATTTGTTGCAATATTAGGGCCTTCCGGATCAGGTAAAACTACTCTGCTCAATATCATCGGAGGACTCGACAGATACGATGACGGCGATATCGTAATCAATGGTATATCAACGAAGAATTATCATGATCGCGATTGGGATTCATATCGCAATCATACAATCGGTTTCGTATTCCAGTCATATAATCTGATACCTCATCAGACTATCTTATCTAATGTTGAGCTTGCGCTTACCATATCCGGAGTATCTAAGGCTGAACGTAAGCAGCGCGCACTTTCAGCGCTTGACGAAGTCGGTCTTGCAGACCAGGCGCATAAGCGCCCCAACCAGCTTTCCGGCGGACAGATGCAGAGAGTAGCGATAGCACGTGCACTGGTTAACAATCCGGACATTTTGCTTGCAGATGAGCCTACAGGAGCACTTGATACCAAGACGTCGGTACAGGTCATGGAGCTTCTGAAGAAAGTTGCTTCAGACAGACTTGTAGTAATGGTTACACATAACCCCGAGCTGGCAGATGAATATTCAAACCGTATAGTTCGTCTTACAGACGGTAAGATTACCAGTGACACCAACCCGTATACGGCAGAGCCTTCATCAGAGCCGCCTGTTCAAAAAAACATGGGTAAGGCACGCATGGGCTTTTTCACTGCTCTGTCGTTGTCATTTAACAACCTATTAACAAAAAAAGGCCGTACTATACTTACTGCATTTGCAGGTTCAATTGGAATCATAGGAATCGCTCTGATTCTGTCCCTTTCTCAAGGCGCGCAGAACTACATAGATAAGATTCAGGAAGACACACTGACGGAATACCCGCTTACAATCACTGCCGAGTCTGCAGACATGACAGCAGCCATCCTCTCAATGGTTCCCGATAAAAATGTCACACCCGAACCCGGCACTGTACGTGAGAGCAGATTTCTGACCAAGGCATTTTCCTCTATCGGCGCAAATGATTTAAAATCATTCAAGTCATTTATCGAATCCAGCGCTGACAAGGTAGCACAAACTGTTACTCAGATTAAATATTCATATTCCGTGTCTCCGCTTATTTACACGGTTGATGCTACGGACAAATTGGTGAAGATAAATCCTTCCGAGATGCTCAGCAGCGTCTACTCATCATCTATCACCTCAATGGCATCATCATATTCGATGGGCGGAGTATTTAACGAACTGTCCAATACTCCTGAAGAGTGGCCCGATCAATACGAATTACTCAAAGGTCGCTTCCCCGAAAAATATGACGAGGCAATGCTTGTGCTTGCTTCAGAAAACAGCATATCCGATCTGCTGGTATACTCGCTCGGACTTCGCGATACATCAGAACTTCGCACCATGCTGACTAATATGATGCAGGGCAAAGAAAATGAAGTAAAAGGCGATCCGCTTGTATTTACATATGATGAGTTGATGGCTCTTGAGATGCGATTGCTAGATCCGTCGGATTTATACAAATACAATGCAACATATGACATATACGAAGACATGACTTCCGACAGCAAGTATATGGAGTCTGTATATGAGCATTCGATTCCGATTAAGATTGTAGGTCTCGCAATAGCTGATGGAGACGGTGCTGCTATGCTGCGCAGCGGAGTTATGTATACAAAAGAATTGACGGATTTTGTTATGCAGCGTTCTGCCGAAACCGAAATCGTCAAGAAACAATTGGCCAATCCGAAGGTTGATGTATTCTCCGGAAAACGCTTTGATGACGAGAATGAAGAGACTGAAGAAATTGACTTTGAGAGCATGATCAGCTTCGATGAAGAAGCAATGAAGGAAGCTTTTAAAGTAAATATTTCTAAAGACGACTTCGTGGTAGATACTATTGACGAAGATGAAATGCAGGAAATAGTAATGAAAGCCGCTAAGAAATACGCCGAGCAGATTGCAAGCGGCCCGTCCGTTACCACTCTTACGGCTGCATTTACCCAGATAAATCAATTTGCTCTTATGCAATATGTATCAAATTATGATTCAAGCGCAAAGACGGGACTGGGACTTCTTTCGCTTGCGGGCATTAATACTGCTGCTGAATCAATCACCGGTGAGGTTTACAAACAATTACTGACCACACTTCTCGGTGTCGATCCTAATATGTCGGCAATGTCCGGTATGATGCAGATGCTCTCGGATTCTGATTTTGAGGCACTCGCGGACGGACTTCGCGCAATGTTCCTGGATTATTACAATACTATCAGAGAGAAAAAGCAGCTTGCATCGCTTACTTCTCTGGTTGCCTATACGAACCTTTCTTCTTCCGAAACATCTTATAGAGCGCTGTATGGACTTACAATATCAAGTGATTCGCTTTTCGCAAACGAGATGACAAATGAAACTGCCCTCGCAAGTATAGCACCTATAGTAAGCAAGATTGTGAATGACTATACAACTTATATGATTGCAGCTGCTATAGGAGAAGGTACGGGGAAGGTAGTGGCACCTATTACGGAATCTTTGTCAGGTCTGGGAGATGCTTTCGGCGAGGATATGTTCGAGATAGATCAGGACAAATTTGCCGAAGCGTTTAAGTTCGATATGGATCAGGATGAACTCGCGCGCATTATGTCTACTATGATGAGCAAAGCCGAGGAAAAATCATTAAATGGCAATCTTATCGAACTCGGATATCAGGATCCCGATGATCCTACTATGATTTCCTTCTACTTTAAGGATTTCGAAGCAAAAGAGAACTTTATCGCTTTCTTAGATGAATATAACGAGACGGCTGAGGAAGATAAACAAATAACTTATACAGATATCACAGGGTTGCTTATGTCTTCGGTAAAGACTATTGTTGACGCAATATCATATGTCCTGATTGCATTCGTATCTGTCAGCCTTGTTGTATCCTCAATCATGATTGCGGTTATCACATTGATTTCCGTAATGGAACGTACAAAGGAAATAGGTATCCTGCGTGCTATGGGAGCTTCCAAGAATAATGTCGCGTCGATATTTAATGCCGAGACATTTATTATAGGACTTATATCGGGACTTATCGGCGTAGGATTCTCATTTGCCGCGATACCGATTATTAATACGATTTTGTACAAGCTTACTGATAACGCCGACCTTAAGACGGTGCTTCCGATGAAATACGCATTGATTTTGATAGGAGTAGCGGTTATTATGACGGTAGTGGCCGGAATTATTCCTTCGCGTAAGGCAAGCAAGAATGATCCGGTAGTTGCACTTCGTACAGAGTAATTTAATTCATTTGCCGATTATGGCAAAATGTGAGGTAATAATATGTTGACACAATCATTTTTTGACAAATTTAATATCGATCCGGTACTTATGGATGTGCTGAAAAAATCAAAGCGCGTATGCTTCCCGGAGACAGCAGATGAACTAAGAGAGCTGTGTTATGGCCCCAGCCACACTGACGTATATGAGGTAAGTTATCCCATAGCCGGAATAGGTAATGTAAAAGAGGCGGAGGTTGTTCGTTGTAAGAACGGCCCGGTTGTAAATTTCATGGAAGACTATATGCGCCGCCGCGATCCCGACTGTATGCGCATCGGCGATGACCTTCCCACAGACAAGCCCCGTTTCAAGGACAAATACGGCTATGAGTTCTCAAAGCTTCGTGAAGAGACTTATCAGTGGCTCAGCGAACAGTCTCTGATCGTACTGCCTTTTAAAGCGGGTGGCCCTTATTTCGGATATGAGAGTTTGATGATCTGTCCGATGAATGCTGCATTCTTTGCGCTTTCTCTTTCTGAGATGCAGGGTTTTATAAGCATTGATGATGTTAAAGAGGGCTTTACTCCGAGAGCAATCATTTATGTTGCTCCGCCGTTCAGACATACCCATTTTGAAGGAAAGCAGGTTGTAGTGCATAATCGCAGCGAGAATCTGCACGAGGTATTTGCATATAACCTTTATCCGGGGCCTTCAGCAAAGAAGGGCGTATTCTCGATTCTGCTTGACATCGGAGAGCACGAAGGCTGGATTACAAACCACGCTTCAGCTGCAATGCTTGAAACACCTTATGAAAATGAAGTTGTATTCATGCATGAAGGCGCATCGGGCGGCGGCAAGAGTGAGATGCTCGAGGAAGTACAGAGAACTGATGACGGACGTGTGCTTATAGGTACGCACCTTATATCAGGAGAAAGCTATTATATTCATTTAGGTGAAACCTGTAAGATTCATCCTATTGCCGATGATATGGTTCTTGCACACAAGGATTTTGTCAGTGATGACGGTGAGCTTATGATAGTAGATGCCGAAGCAGGCTGGTTCTTACGCATGGACGGCGATACTGCCTACGGCAACTGCCCCGAATATGAGAGAATTAGTATTCATCCCAAGGAACCGCTGGAATTCTTCAATATGGAAGGCGTACCCGGTTCAACCTGCCTTATCTGGGATCACTATATGGAGTCCACAGGTAAGCGCTGTTCCAATCCTCGTGTAATAATGCCGCGTGATATGCTGCAGGAGATTATTCCCGGCAGTACTCCGGTCGAAGTAAATATCCGTTCCTTCGGCGTACGTATGCCTCCGTCAACTATTGAGAAGCCTGACTACGGTGTAATGGGCATGATGCAGGTTGTTCCGATTTCGCTTGCATGGGCCTGGAGACTGATATCTCCTCGCGGATATAAGAATCCTTCTATCGCTGATTCAAATGCAGGCAGCGGACTTAAGGCTGAGGGCGTTGGTTCTTACTGGCCTTTCTGCACAGGTAAGAAGGTAACTCAGGCGAATATGCTTCTTAAGCAGATGCTTGCAAGCCCTAAGACATTGAACATCCTTATCCCCAACCAGCATATCGGTGCTTACAATGTCGGCTTTGCAGGTGAGTGGCTTACCCGTGAATATTTGTCACGCCGTGTCGGACAGGTTCGTATGCGCCACTTAACTCCGGCAAGATGTCCTCTCTTCGGATACTCCCTTGAGGAGATGAAGGTTGACGGCCAGTATATTCGTCAGACATTCTTACGCCCCGAACTTCAGTCAAAGCTCGGCTTTGAGGGATATGATGCAGGCGCAAAGATCCTGACAGATTTCTTTAAGGAACAGATTCCGCAGTTCATGACTGATGAGCTTGATCCTATGGGACGTCAGATTCTGGAACTGATTATGAATGATGCTCCGCTTGAAGAGTACCTCAAGATTACTCCACTCAAGAATGTAAGATAAATTGCTTTTACCGGACAGCCGCCGCACAAGGCGGCTGTTTTGTTTCTACAGCCTGATCATCAATATTTCACTTGATAGATACTGATATTTGCATTACAATACTATTTGTCATTTTATGGCATTAGGAGGCAATACATATGAAAAAATCTCTTAGAGTTATCGCCGCTGTAATAGCAGTTATGATGCTTATCGGCATCACCGGCTGTGGCGATTCAATAAAGCCCACAAAGGATTTATCCAAGATTGTAGCGGCAACATATGGCGATGAGAAAATATATTTAGACGAAGCGAACTTTTACCTTCGTTATACTCAGTGGACTTATGAGTCTATGTACTGGGATGTATATACCCAGCTTATGGGCTATACGGACATCTGGGAGATCCCTTTTGATGAGAACGGCAAGACTATGGGCGACTCTATAAAGGAGTCCACCATGCAGCAGCTTCATCAGACAAGAGTTCTGTGCGACGCAGCTGCTCAGTACGGTCTTAGCATGGCTGATATAGATGAAGAGCGCTGCAAAGAGGCAGCTCATGAGATATTTGCTGAGAATGATCCGTCATTCTTCGAATATGCGCCTGTAACAGAAGAACAGCTTACAGAGTGGTTTAAGCTCAATGCTCTTGCAAATGCCGTTCATCAGAAAATCATTGATGGTGTGCAGGTAACTGTAAATGAAGAAGACTATGCAATGTTCGAAGTTACATATATCAATATCGCAACTGATGCAACCGTTAATGTAACCGATGAAAACGGAGAGGAACAGATTCTTCTCGGAGTACAGGTAGCCAAAGCTATCACCGACAGAGTAAATGCCGGCGAAGATTTCGAGACAGTTGCTACCGAATATGAATTAAAGCCTACATCTGCAACTTATGCAAAGAAAGAGGCTGATAACGATACTGATTTTACTAAGAATGCCCGCCAGCTCCTTAGCAGCGCAGACAAGGCAATGCAGTTCACCAACAGCGCAACACAGGAACTTAATGTAATGATTTGCTCCAATCCTTATGTTGAGGATGCTTCCGAAGAAAAGCGCGCAGAGCTTGAGCAGGAGCAGAAGGACCTTGCTTTCAACGCAATATATGTACCGCTTCAGGATGCAGCTCCCGATTTTAAAGTAACCTCAGATTATGAGAACCTCAAAGTAGGAAGCGGCGAGAAGATATACGTAGAGCCAAAAACTGAAGAGGGCGAAGGCTGATTAAGTAGTTTTAACGCAGATGTATAGGAGATGCGAATTGACTGATAAGATAGCCAATCCGAATACCGAAAAAGGAAAGACCCTTCGGGGTCTTTCTTTGCTTGAAGTAAAAGAACGTGAAGAAAAAGGCCTCATTAATAGTGATGCCGTCACTTGCACAAAAACCGTATCTGAGATAATAAAATCAAATCTGCTCACGCCTTTTCACGCACTTAATGTCTTATTGGCAATTCTTGTATTACTCGCCGGCTCACTAAAGAACGCGCTGTTCATGGGCGTTGTAATAAGCAACGCAGCCATAGGAATATTCCAGGAGCTTCGCGCAAAAAAGCAGGTAGATAAACTTGCATTTTTGGCAGATTCCGGGGCAAATGTTCTGCGAGACGGGGCCGAGCAGAATATCCCAAAAGGAGAGGTCGTATTAGATGACATTCTCCATCTTACACTTGGGAGCCAGGTAATATGTGACTGCGAAATAGTAAGCGGTGAATGCGAAGCTGACGAATCACTGCTTACAGGTGAGGCAGATCCGGTGACGAGAAGTTTGGGCGACAACTTAAGTTCAGGAAGTTTTATAGTATCAGGCGACGTATATGCAAGAGTAATTCATGTAGGGGCAGACAATTACGCATCAAAGCTTGCCGCGGATGCCGGCGGGTACAGCAAGCCGAAATCGGAGATATCAAAAAGCATCAATTCAATAATTCGGGTAATGGCAATAGTTATGCTGCCGATAGGTATAGCCCTGTTTTGCCGTCAATTTTTTGCACTTGATTTAAAGCTAGAAGAAGCAACGATATCAACGGTTGCCGCGCTTGTCGGAATGATTCCGGAAGGATTGGTTTTGCTTACAAGTGTAGTCCTCGCTGTAGGAACTATACGACTTGCCCGCAAAAATGCGCTGGTTCAGGAACTGTATTCAATAGAGATGCTTGCGCGCGTTGACACTTTGTGCCTTGACAAGACCGGAACGCTCACCGAAGGAAGGATGCGCGTTGAGAGAGTAATATCATGTTCGGCAGGCGAGAAAGAAGTGAGCGCGGCAGCGGCAATAGTTGCTTACGGAACCGGAGATAAGAACCCGACGGCAGATGCCATAAGATCGGAATATGCGGAGCCTCAAGCCAAAGTTTGCGATAAAACTCCTTTTTCTTCAATTCGCAAATGGAGCTCGGTAACGACAGGCGAAGGTACTTACACCATGGGCTCCGGAGAGCATATATTCGGTGCCGACTGGGCTGATATGCCTGAGGCTGCTAAGGCAAAAGAGCTTGCAGCAGAAGGATATCGCGTTATAACGGTAGTAAAAACACCTGCCGGCGGCAAAAAACAGTTATTGGGATTCTTATTGATAAGTGATGTTGTAAGAGAAAGCGCTGCCGATACCTTGAAATACTTTGCTTCGGAAGGAGTAGATATTAAAGTAATATCCGGCGATGATCCTGTTACGGTATCACACATAGCAGATAAAGCCGGTTTATCAGGTGCCGAAAGATATATAGACATGTCACAGGTAGAAGATTGTGATATAGCTGAGGTATCACATACATATAAAGTATTCGGACGAGTAAGTCCTACGCAGAAGGCTGAGATTATTAAGGCACTGCAGTCGGAGGGCCACTGCGTGGCCATGACGGGCGACGGCGTCAATGACGTAATTGCGCTGCGCCAGAGCGACTGCGGTATCGCCATGCAATCCGGTTCCGACGCCGCCCGTCATGTCAGCCGCATAGTGCTGCTGACCTCCGACTTCGCAGTGCTGCCCGAGATTGTTGCCGAAGGCCGGCGCTCTATCAATAATTTACAGCGGTCAGCCTCATTATTCCTGGTAAAAACGATATTTGCGGCGCTCACGGCATTGATATTTATATTCCTGAGAGTCGGGTATCCGCTCGATCCGATACAATTTACTCTTATCAGCACGCTGACCATAGGTTTTCCTTCTTTCGTACTTGCGCTGCAAAAAAACAACGAACGAGTACGAGGACAATTCCTTCGTAAGGTACTGCTTACGGCACTTCCCGGAGCCTTGACGGACGTACTGATTACGCTGTTACTTTCAACGGCCGCTGTGCGATTTGCGGGAGCCGAAGCTACATCCACTTTTGTGACTATTATGTTGGGGTATGTCGGACTGTTGTTCCTTTTCAAACTTTGTCTGCCGCTCACTCCGCTCAGGATAGCATTATTTGCCACTTCAGCCGGCGCATTTGCCATAGCTGTCACTGTTTTCCATAAGTTTTTCGAGATGACGGTGCTGACCGGAGAATCGGTTTTGGTATTGCTGATCAGCATTTGTATTGCTACAATTTTATTTGCAGCCCTTACATACATTTGCAATAAAACTTTAAGGAAGTATATGAATGAATAACACTAAAGTTCTGATGTTTGATATAGACGGAACTGTACTCAACTTCTTGGCGGCTGAGCGCGTAGCAGTGCGCACCGGATTTGCAAGGTATGATCTCGGAGAGTGTACTGATGCGATGCTTGCCGACTATTCCGCAATTAACAAGGAGTATTGGAAAAAGCTCGAGCGGCGTGAGATGACCAAAGCTGAGATTTTAGTTGCTCGCTACCGGGATTTTTTTGCCAAGTACGGCATAGACGTGAGCCTGGCAGAGCGGTTTAACGAAACATACCAGATCGATCTTGGAGATACGATTTGCTTTAACGATAACGCATATGATTTAATTTGCTCCCTTAAAAAAGATTATTACGTATGCGCCGCAACAAACGGCACAAAAGTTGCGCAGGAAAAAAAGCTTGCAGCATCGGGGCTTGATAAGGTTTTCGACAGATGCTTTATCTCCGATAACATCGGCTTTGAGAAGCCAAACCCGCAGTTTTTTGAAAAAGCCTTTGAGCAAATTCGTAAAGATATCGGGCAATTTGCCTTAAGAGATGTTATAATAATCGGAGATTCACTTACAAGCGATATAGAAGGCGGAACGGATGCCGGGATAGTGACCTGCTGGTACAATCCCGAAGACAGACCGCTTCCTGAAGACCGCAAGACGGATTATATTATTCGTAATCTGCAGGAAGTAAGAAGTGTGTTAGAAAGAGAGAACAGATTATGACAAAGGGTTTCATGAAAAAGAAGTACAACAGTGTGTTTTGGGCATTTTTGCTTGCCTGGATAATCAGTATGCTCGGTACACTGACCGACTCGATATTTGCCGGACAGTTTATATCCGAAGAGGCAGTAGCGGCAACGGAGCTCGTTGCGCCGCTGCTTAGTTTTGTGAACTTTTTTTCCATGTTGCTCGGAGCGGGTGCATCAACCAGATATTCCTATTATGCGGGAGCCTTTGACTTTAAAAAAGCTAACAGGCTGAGCGGCACAGCGCTTTTATTCAGCCTGCTTTATGCCGCGCTTTTCGCACTGTTTCTGTTTTTATTTAAAGATACGTATTTTTCATTTTTTAACGCAACACCCGAGATAGAAGCCCTTGCGAGAGAGTATTATAACAGCTTCTATATTATCGCTATCGTTGCGCCTCCCGGATATCTGATTTATTCACTTGCCTGCATGGATGGTAATGCCGGAATTGTCCTTATATCTGATGCTATCAGCGCTACTTTGAACCCGGTTTTCTCAATTTTCCTGGTTCAGAGAATCGGAGTATTCGGACTTGGTCTCGGCACGGCACTTTCGCTTGCCATTTCATATGCGGTTGTTATTTCGCATTTTTTCACAAAACGCAATTCAATACATTTCGAACTATGTATGGATTTCAAATATATAAAAGAGTCTGTAGTATTCGGCTCAAGCGGTGCCCTTGCATTGCTGTATACGGGTATCGTAGACGTAGTGTTTAACAAATTTATTATTGTACAATACGGAGCGCTGTATCTGTCAGCTTACACCATCGTGAATCTTATATTGAACATGGCCGCGATTGCAAAATGCGGAGCAGATGCTTCATGCTCGTTTGTCGGTGTCGGCTTCGGAGAAAAGAATAATACTGCCATCAAGGTGGCGCTGAAAATATCGGCTAAACGAACAATCATTATAGGTATTATCATGACGATAATATTCTTAGGTTTATCAGGAGTATTCCCGGATGTATATGGTTTAACAACTCCGGAGCTGCGCGAGATCAGCGCTGATTCCGCAAGAGTTCTTTCATTCTATCTGTTGCTTGTCGGCTTCGGGTATGTATGGTCAACCTATCTGCCTCTTATCGGCAAGCCGATTTTTGCAAATGTAATTTCACTAATTTATATGCTGGCATTACCGCTTGTGCTCGGAATGGTCTTCGGAATCCTCTGGGGATTTATTGGTATGGTATGGGGGCTCATGCTTGTATCTGTAGTCGGACTGATAATATCGGTTGCCGTCATATGGATAAAATACGGACGCGACAAAGTTCCGCATGCGCTTGAAGATCAGGACAATACGGTATTTATGCATGAATTTGCCGTAAATGATGAGGAGATTCACGAGCTTCAAAAAGTCCTCGGTGATGAGCTATCCGGCTTCGGACTTTCAGCCAGCCTCATTAATAAAATCCAGCTGATGCTTGAGGAAGCATTTGAGATAGTTAAGGTCGAGAACCCTGACAAGAAAATAATTCTTGCAGATTGCTCAGTTATTATTGATGACAAGTATGTAAGACTTATAGTGCGTGATAACGGCAAGGTATTTGATATAACCAAGGCTGATGAAAAGACGAAATCGCTCGGCCACTATGTGCTTGCGCGTATGATAGATGACCTTGAAGATTCCGCTTACACAACTTCGATATCATTTAACAGAAACAGTTTTGTATGGGAGAGATAATCTCCCTGAATATAGGAGGCCTTTATGAAAAAAGAGGTTAGCGAGTTACAAAAACTTATGAAGGCGCAGGGCCTTGATGCCTACGTCATAACGTCTGAAGATTATCATGGATCGGAATATGTAAACGATCATTTCACTGCGCGTGAACATTTCAGCGGGTTCACCGGCTCTGCCGGAACTCTCGTAATCCTTGCGGATGAGGCGGCGCTTTGGACTGACAGCAGATATTTTCTGCAGGCTGCGGATCAGCTTGCAGGTAGTGACATCACACTTATGCGCGAGCACGAAAAAGATGTTCCCACGATATTTGAATATCTTGAAAATAAGCTCGGTGACGGATGCGTTATATCAGGAGATCTGCGCACATTCAATTATCCCTTCGGCCATGAGCTGGAAAAGGTTGCCAAGAAAAAGAACGGTCGTATTGAGCATTCTGAGATAACGGATGAAGTCTGGACCGATCGTCCGGCGCTTTCCTCAAAGCCTGTATTTATCCTGGATGAAAAATATGCCGGACGCTCAGCTTCCGATAAGATTGCGGCTATACGCGAGGAAATGAAGAAAAAAGGAACGGAAGTACATGTTCTTTCTACCCTTGTTGATATCGCATGGACACTTAACCTGCGCGGAAATGATGTTGATCACACACCGGTGTTCTACGCATATTTGATTCTTACAGCCGATAAAACCTTGCTCTACATCTTCGATGAGGCACTGTCGCCTTCTGTCTGTGAATATCTGGAGAAAATCGGAGTTGAAACCAGACCTTATGATGCATTTTATGAGGAACTTCAGGGACTGACCTGCGGCAGCAAGGTTCTTGCTTGCAAGATGGCCTTGAGCTACGCACTTTATGCGAAACTTGATAAAGACTCTCTGGTTGATGCCCCTAATCCTTCTGATCTTATGAAGGCAATAAAGAACAGTACCGAAATAGAGAACCTTCGCAGGGCAAATGTAACTGACGGCGCAGCGATGGTAAGATTTTTGTACTGGGTTAAGACAAATATCGGCAAGATTCCGATGACGGAGATTTCGGCAACCGAGAAGCTTGACGGTCTGCGTAAAGAGACAGGTGCTCTTGACACAAGCTTTGAGACAATTGCCGGCTACGGACCTCATGGCGCGATAGTGCACTACAGCGCAACTCCTGAGACAGATGCCACATTAGAGCCTAAGGGACTTTTCCTTGTGGATTCCGGCGGACATTATCTGACCGGTACCACGGACATCACAAGAACAGTTGTGCTTGGCGAGATTACCGAAGAGATGAAGCTTCACTTCACGCTTGTTCTTAAAGGCACTCTTGACCTTGCAATGGCTTCATTTACTGACGGCATATTCGGCGCTCAGCTGGATGTGCTCGCTCATGGCCCTATGTGGAAATACGGAATTACCTATAAGCATGGAACCGGCCACGGCATCGGATATCTGCTCAGCGTTCATGAAGGACCGCAGAACATATCATTTGCCCTGCGTCCCGGCGCAGTTCCCATGCAGGAAGGCATGCTTACTTCGGATGAACCCGGCATATACATTGAAGGCAGTCATGGAATCCGAACAGAGAATGATATCCTCTGCGTAAGAAAGGGCGAGATGCTTGCATTTGAGACATTGACCCTCTGCCCTATTGACAGAGAGGCGATTCTGCCTGAACTTCTTACGGTTGAAGAACGTGAGTTTCTGAATGAATACCATAAAAAGGTTTATGAAAAGCTTGCTCCGGAGCTTAATGCTGATGAAGCAAAGTGGTTGGCATACGCAACAGCAGAGATTTAATTAATGGAAAAATGGGTGCTCGAAAATAAAAGAGGAGATTTTTACGGCCTCGCCGAAGCTCTCGGGGTGGATCCTCTTATCGTGCGCCTTATGATAAACCGCGGAATTACAGGCGAAGCAGAAATGCGTTCTTATCTGTATGGCACGATAGATGAACTTCACGATCAAAGATTAATGAAAGATCTGGTCAGAGGGGCTGATGTAATAGATGAGGCGATTGCCGCCGGAATTACTATTATGATTGCCGCCGACTACGATGTGGATGGCATCTTCTCCGGTGAGCTTTTATACGAGGCGATTACTGATCTCGGCGGGCAGGCTTATGTGGAGACACCAAACCGCGTGGCTGACGGATACGGGTTAAATGTCCGTATGGTTGAGGAAGCTGTCGCGCAGGGGACTGAATTAATACTGACATGCGATAATGGTGTGGGTGCATTTGAGGCAATAGAAAGAGCGTACGAACTTGGCGTTCGAGTAGTTGTAACGGATCATCATGAAATCGTATACAGCGAGGAAGACGGGGAGCGGGTTTATCATATTCCTAATGCAGAAGCGGTAATAAATCCGCATCGTATCGACTGTGAGTATCCGTTCAAGTCACTATGTGGCTGCGGAGTAGCTTATAAACTGGTTACCGAACTGTATGAAAGGCGCGGACTCAAGTTGCCGGCTGTTTTCCTTGAATATACTGCAATCGCAACTGTCAGCGACGTTATGAACCTGACAGATGAGAATCGCATTATCGTGCGCGAAGGACTTTGCAGGTTGGAGCACACGGACAACGTCGGACTTGCAGCGCTCATCAGAGCATGCGGAATAGCTGATAAAAAGCTGACAGCTTATCATATCGGCTTTATCATCGGCCCGTGCTTCAATGCGACAGGGCGACTTGAAACCACAGAAAAAGCGCTTGAGTTACTGCGCGAAAAAAATCCTGCTCGTGCAGATGAAATTGCCATGTCTTTATGCGAGCTGAACAGCACACGCAAAAAGATGACTGAAGACGGAACGGCTGCCGCACGTACTCAGATTAAAGAGAGCGGAATCCAAGATGATAAGGTAATGCTCGTGCTTTTACCGGAGTGCCATGAGAGCCTTGTCGGCATTATTGCGGGACGTATCAAAGAAGAATTCAACAGACCGACTATAGTTCTTTCCCGAACTGAAAAAGGGTTAAAGGGTTCCGGACGTTCTATAGATAATTACCATATGGTTGACGCACTTTCTGCCTGCAAGGATATTTTGCTTAAATACGGCGGGCATGCGATGGCGGCAGGGCTTTCCGTAGATGAAGTTAATTTGCCGGAATTGCGTCGCAGACTTAATGACCTCTGTGATCTAAGTGAAGATGATTTTATTCGCACAGTGCGCATAGACGCCGCAATGCCGCTCGGATATATTACCGAGGAATTGATTAAACAGTTTGATTTGCTTGAACCTTTCGGTAAAGCAAATACGAAGCCGCTGTTTGCCGAGAATTCATACTCACTCTGCAGCGCCAGATTGATCGGTAAAAATGAAAATGTGCTCAAGATGAGCGTAAGAAATACTGCCGGCACCGTGATGGACGCTATGCTGTTTACGGATGTAGAAAGTGTCATTAATCAAATCATTGAAAAATATGGAGAAGAAGAATGGCAGAGAGCGCTTAATCGCAGGCCGAACAGAATCCTACTGGACATAGCTTATTATCCCGGCATAAATGAGTATCAGGGCAACAAAAATCTGCAGATATTAGTTCAGAACATAAGGGTAAGATAATGATGGTTATTACAAGCAGAAATAATCCGAAAATCAAAGAAGTAATACAGCTTCGTGACAGCGCAGCACGCCGCCGCGAAGCAGGTCTATATATAGTCGAAGGTCCGCGTATGGTTTCTGAAATTCCCGCTCAGGATATAGTGGAAGTCTATGCATCGGAGTCATACTTAAGAAAACAAGGAAATAACTTAACTTTCGAAAGCGATAAACTTATCGAAACACAAGATATGGTATTTGAAAAACTTTCTGATACTAAGAATCCACAAGGAATTCTGGCAGTGGTACGTGCCAAAAAGTATTCTTTGGATGATTTGCTTTCAGGAGGCCCAATACTGTTTCTGGAAAATATTCAGGACCCCGGTAATCTCGGGACTATGTTCAGAACAGCCGAAGCTGCCGGAGCAGCAGGAATCATTTGCGACAAAAATTCCGTGGATCCTCACAATTCAAAGGTAATACGTTCCACCATGGGCGCAGCCCTCAGAATGCCGTGTATAGTAAGCAATAACCCCTTTTCTGACATAGATTACCTTAAAAACCGCGGGTATTTGACATATGCAGCACATCTTGAGGGAAGTGTCCCTTATACGGAGCCCTCATATAAAAAAAGTGTCTTCTTAATTGGAAATGAAGCAGCCGGTCTTTCACGAGAGCTCGCCGAAAAAGCTGATGTTAAGATTCGCATTCCAATGGAAGGACACGTGGAATCGTTAAATGCTGCTGTTGCCGCCAGCATTTTGCTCTATGAGTGGCACAGACAGAATTTCTGATTATTCTTTTATTATCCAACCACTATATATAGTAAAAAAATCAGTAATTATAAGGGCTTGACAAAATATATTACAAGCCTATAATTATATTGTAACATTTGCGTAATATTTGCGAGGTGCTATGAGTAATAAAAGACGATTGAAAAAAATTATCGTCATGGCGCTGGCATGTACTATGTTAGTGCAGACCACAACTTCATATGCTACTGAGGTACCATCAGCCGGCATCGAGAATGATATTAATCTCATGATGAGCGCCGAGGCTGAGCCTTGCTTTGCGCCGAGTATTGATCTTGAAGAACTCGCTAAACAATCAATCGGAGTTCCCAAAGCTACTGCAGCAGATATACGTGAGGAGATGAAAGACTTATCCGCGCTCACTCCCGCGCAGCTTGCAAAAAAACAGGAAGAACTCTCCGTATTCGGAACAATCGGTGTAGTTAATGTCAGTATGGCACTTAATGTTCGACGCCAGCCTACTGAGAATTCAGAAGTTGTCGGTAAATTATACCAGAACAGCGGAGTAATCATAGGCAACTATGCCGGCGAGAATAACGAGTGGACATATATCACTTCCGGCGCCGTATGCGGATGGGTGCTTTCAAGCTATATCGTAACGGGCGATTTGGCACGTTCTCTTTATAATACTATGAATCCGAAGGTCGGGAGCGTAGTAACTCACGACGTTAAGGTATATAAGAAGGCTGATAAAAACTCCGATGTACTCGTAGTAGTTGATTTGGACGGGCATTATCCCGTACTCGGATATGAGGGAGATTTTGTTAAGCTGCAGATTACCGCAAATGATATCGGATACATTCATTTTGAGTATGTGGCAGTATCTGAAGGCCTCTGCGTAGGCGTTAAAGTTCAGGATGACTATGACCTTGAAGATATGGTCGATGAGCTTGAAGAAGCACGCCGCAATGCCAAAAAGAGCAGCGGAAGTTCTAAAAAGTCCGGCGGCTCATCAAGCGGCAAGAGTGGCGGATCAAGCAGTAAGAGCGGTGGTTCAGGCAGTTCAGGTTCTTCAGGCAGCTCCGGCAGTACAAGTACAGGATGGCGTTATGTAGGATCATTTACGGTTACCGCATATTGTACGGATTGCAATACCCCTAAGGGCAGCAGGCAGACATATTCGGGCGCCAGCGCAAAGGAGTGGTACACAGCTGCGATTAACATGGACGGAAGTCCGCTGGATATCGGCGACACCATAAAGATTGACGGCTACGGTACATTTAAGGTTCAGGATGTAGGTTCATCACCTTACGGCAGCAAGTGGATAGATATATTTGTATATCCCGATGAATGCGGCGGTACCTTCAGCAAGAATGTCGATGTCTGGGTAAAAGAATAAACATTAATTGCACGTTTTCAATAACAAATGAATTTAGACGTGTATCAAAGTTGTCTTAAATAATCTTCCACATTCAGATAATCAACGCCGTTTTCTGAAAAAGGTTCACCGCGATAGATAACATATCGGCCTGTAATCTTTCCGAATTCATGTTCAACCTCAGCACATTTTTTCTCGTCAATTAATTGTCTATATTGGGCGGGAACTGCCTTGGTTGAATGTTTTATTTCATATATTTTGCATGTGAGTGTTCCCGGGTCACATACTACCATATCAAATTCACCGATAGCAAATTGCAATTTAAATACATGCACATTGTGTTTTTCAAGTTTTGTCTCAAGAAGTACGATGTCTTCCATCATTCTGCCCTTGATCTCACTAAGAATACGTTCTTGAACAGCGCTTCGTTCGACAATATCAAGTTCTTTGAATATTTTGTCAGAAATAATGCTATGGATGAGCTCTACCGCCTGTACATAGCGCATCCCCGGTTGGGTAATTACAGTAAGGGTTTCCTTTTTATCTGCGCTCGGAATATGATTCTTCTCAATATATTTAATCAGATCCAGAAGCTCCAAATACTCTTTTATCTCTGCGGCATGAATATCATCGATCTTAACGCCTTGCTCTTCTATATTTAGAATTTCCAATGCCTTCTTGAACTTTTCAGTCACAGCTTCGACATCAATACGGTCAAGTATATCATTGGGGTGGTTGCAATCAGTACGCAGATTGCTTGCTGAACGCGATAAGTCGCCAGATCTGAATGTGCGAGTTAACGTCTCTTTTGTGAAATAATGATTCTCGTCTTCAATAACACGATTGATTGCGCTTGTCAGTTCGTTTTTATCATATAGTTCACGGAGATTCCTAAAATGGCCGCCATTCTGATAACACTGAAGTGAATGCTGAATGTTTTTTGCAATAGCGCTGTCAATGTACTCGCTTGCTTTTTTTGAATTTGCAAATACAGAATCTTCATTATAATTAACACCGCTTATACTCATTGTTCCGCCATAACGGATGTATTCATCAATGCCGCTTATGCCGAGAACGCGCTCAAACTCCCGATATGGGATGAAAGTGGTGTGAATCATGATGCAGCGATCAAAAAGTTGTTCATCCTCAGAGAAAAGGAATCCAAGAGAATCCGTGCCGGAGAGAACAATCTTCATACCGGAAGCAGCAAAAATATCGGCGAACACCGCGGCACCTTCGATAAAGTCTTTCATCAGAGTGACTTCATCTATGAAGATATACTTATATCCGGCAGACTCCAACTTTTTTAAGTCTGCATTGACATCAGCCAAAGTATTAGATGACTTGATTTGGATAAATGCAGCACGACGTAAATCATCTTCCTGCATATCGGCAATAACCTGACGGATCAAAGTGGTTTTGCCTGTTCTGCGCAGACCGTAAAGAATCATAACCTTTTCGGTGGTTGTGTCATAAATAAAGTCGCTGAGTTTTTCAAAACAATCTCTTTTCTTATACCGTTTGACTTGTGATACATATTTTTTCAGAGTATCGCCTATACGAATATAGGTGCGGAATGTTTCTTTCGAATCGGCACTCGGAACCGCTTCTTTCGGCAAAGAGGCCGTTAGTATTTTCAGTTCTTTTTCAAGGTTCTTCCTTTTCTCAATTTGTGCTTTGAGTTCAAGAGCTTTGTCTGCATCCCAATATGTCTCCTTGCGCTTACCATTAACGGTTAAACGATGATAGTAATAAAGCCCGTTTTTTATTTTTTTAGTTGTAATGCTGCCTGCCGGCAAAGTGGAAATTTCACGTTCAATTTCGATAATCCGTTCTTGCAGTTCATTAATACTCATAATTGCACCTCCAAGACTACTATACCCAATTATACCCGCCGCATCCGAATTGTCAAGGGTATAACGGGGTATAACTTGAGGCAATCTTGAATTTCTTATTCCAATAGCAATTTACAAATAATTTCTGCAACAAGTTATAGCCCAGATTGTAAATACACCTTTTCAGTTGAGAATGATCAGCTTACATTGATTGGCGGTGAAAATACAGACGGTGGGACTTATCAGTTGACTCGGAAATAAGTTGAACATATCGCTATAAATATAGAAATACCGAGACAAGCATTTCAGCTTATCTCGGTATTTCTTTTACATAGTTTTGCTCGTATATATCGGTCAGCTTATCTTGCGCTGTAATATCTGTGATGCGAAAGCATCTCGGTGCCGTAGAGACGGAAGAGTTCGCTGACGGTTACGAGATGATAACCGCGAGAAACAAGCTCAGGAACCAGCATCTCAACAGCATCTGCAGTCTGTGAGTAAATGTCATGCATAAGAACTATAGATCCGCCGCGGACATGCTCTAAAACATGATTGTAAGTATTCTGGGCATCCTTGGTGTCCCAGTCCATAGTATCAATATCCCAGAGAATTATCGGCATACCTACCGCATCAAGAACATTCTGCTTTTCGGCGCCGCCGGGAGTGCGGATTATCTTTACTTTCTCACCGGTAATTTCTTCAATCATACTGCAGGACTTATCTATCTGTGCCTGAATTTCATCATCTGAAAGCTTGTTAAAATTCGGATGGTCATAGGAGTGAGAACCTATCTCCATACCGAGGGCATGCTCGCGCTCAACGGTTTTCTTATTGCGCTGTGCATAAGTCAAACCGGAGCCGTCGCCGATTGCGTCAGGGTAAGTAAGCTGAATCGTCTGAACGAAGAAGGTAGCCTTGCAGCCATACTCTTCCAGAACATCAAGAATACGATTCGTTGACGAAACTTTACGCATATCAGGACCGTCATCGAAGGTAAGCGCGATGTATTTGGATAAGTCAATATCTCCGGGTACGGGCTCTGTGGTCGGCGTCTCTGTGGTCGGCGCCTCTGTGGTCGGCGCCTCGGTAGTCGGCGTCTCTGCGGTAGTAGGAACAATAATTGAAGGAGCGGTGGGAATAGTAGGATTCTCAGCCTCCTTGGTAGTAGTAGGAGCAAATGGATTTGTGCCTTCATTTTCCTCGGTACAACCTATAAGAGTTGAGGAAAATAGAGCAAAAACCGTAATTAAAACAAAAAATTTCTTGGTTATCTTCATGTCTGTATTTTAACATAGTAGAGAATGGCATTCAATGATATAATCGGAAAAATAAATTTGAACATATTGTTAAGAATGTTTTGCACCTGCGCATCCTGCTTGCAATGGCGCAAAAAAGTGGTAAAATATACTTGCTATGAAATTCACTAAAATGCACGGCATCGGAAATGACTTTATAGTCGTTGATTGCATGCACCAACCTGAAGATATTGATCTCGGCAAGATGGCTGAGCTCGTGTGCAACAGGCACTTCGGCGTAGGCGCTGACGGGCTTATGCTTATATTGCCCTCATCGGTTGCCGACTTCAAGATGAACCTCTACAATTCAGACGGTTCATTTGCCGAGATGTGCGGCAACGGCATACGCTGCTTTGCAAAATACGTCTATGATCACGGCATGACAAATATGCCTAATATCAGCGTAGAAACTCCCGCCGGAATTAAGTATATAGAAATGATGGTAAAAGACGGCAAGATGCTTTTTGCAACAGTTGATATGGGCATTCCTACATTGCTGTCCAACAATGCAAACCTTCTTCTTGACGGCAAAACTCCCGAGCGCAGTCTTATCACAGAGCCGATTGCCGCAAGCGGACGTGAGATGACTATGGTGTTTCTTGATACGGGCGTGCCTCACTCGGTTATTTTTACTGAACTTACCGGCTTCCCTTTTTATATTCTCGGACCGGAACTTGAAAAACACCCCCGTTTCCCTGCCAAAGCCAATATAGATTTCACTGAAATAGTTTCCCGCAACAGGATCAATGTGAGAGTGTGGGAACGCGGTGCAGGAGAGACAATGGCTTGCGGTACGGGTGCATGTGCAGCGGCGGCAGCAGCATATTATCTTGGATTTACTGATGCCACGGTAGACGTGAAACTTCCGGGCGGTACACTGAATATTACCATAGAAGAAGACGGGCATCTTAAGATGCGCGGACCGGCCACAGAGAGCTTTTCCGGTGAGATAGTCTTCTGACGGAGGATATTTTGGAACAACAGGATGATAGATATATAGACGATATTAATAATAGCGAAGAAGAAACTTTTGAAGCCAAGCGCGAGCGTGTTATCAAAAGAATTAAAAAGCGCCGCATTATATTTACGGCTTTGCTTGCTTGCGAAGCTATGCTTTTGGTACTCGCTGTATTGGGCACGATAGCGTTTTTCTATATCAAGAGTTTGACGTACGACAATATGAATACGGGTACGATTGTATTTGAGGATGATGACGTTCAGATAAATGAAGACCTTCCTGAGGACGTTAAGATAGCAGCCGAGAAATACACTACAATCATGCTCTATGGCGTAGATGCGCGTAACAACCGTGATCTTGTTAAAGATGCGAATGCTGATACTGACATAATAGTAGTCATTAATAATGATACTTATGAAGTTAAGATGGTATCTGTTCTCCGCGATACATTTATGTCAATGACCAACGGCAAATACCGCAAGCTTACAGACATTTATTCCGGCTGGGGCGTTAAAGAGTCACTTGAGAGCGTAAACCGCAACTTTGACTTAAAGATTACCAAGTATGTTGCTGTTAACTGGAAGGCTCTTGCAGATGCCATTAATATGCTGGGCGGTTTGTATATTGACCTCACTACAGCTGAAATCAATAACATGAATTCATTGCTGCCCTCGGTTAGAGAAGCTACGGGCCTTGATTCTTATCCGATTACCGGAACAACAGATACTTACTGGCTGGACGGCGTTATGTGTGTATGCTATGCCCGTGTTCGTCATGTCGGTACTGATCATGACATAGGACGTGCTTCACGACAGCGTATCGTTATTACCAAGATGCTCGAATCGGCTAAGGAACATTCGATTGGCGAGCTGACGGAGATTTGCGAAGCAGTATTCCCCGGCATCGCTACGAACCTTACTTTCTCAGAGATACTGGGTATGATGATGAACGTGCTTAAGTATAATATCGGCGACCAGACTGTATTCCCGTTCAAATACGTCGATCAGGAAGATAAGGTTACTGCATACGTTTATTGCAATACACTTGTCGATAATGTTTCTCAGCTTCATACCTTCCTGTACGGCAGTGAGAACTATACACCTTCGGGTACGGTTCAGTTGATTAGCGAGTATATCAAGACTTACCGAAAAGAACATCCGTAATTTTTAAAGCAGCCTTTCGGGGCTGCTTTTTGCGAAGTAAAAATGAAAGTTATTGCTCACATAGAAAATGATTTTGATGAAAAATTCGGCGTTCCGAGGCAAGCAGGACTGGTGCCTGAGTGCCTTAGCAGAATAGTATTTGAGCCTGAGTATCGTGACGAGAGTGCATTGCGCGGTCTTGAAGGATTCTCGCATATCTGGCTTATCTGGAATTTCTCACTCGCCGAGAGAGACGAGTGGTCTCCGACAGTTCGTCCGCCTCGCCTTGGGGGAAATGAGCGCATGGGTGTTTTTGCCACCCGCTCACCTTTTCGCCCTAATCCTATAGGACTTTCCTGCGTTAAACTTGTTGAGATTTGCCGGGATACACAGCTTGGGCCGATACTTATTGTAAGCGGCGCGGATCTTATGTCAGGCACTCCCATCTATGATATCAAGCCGTATTTGCCCTATGCAGATTGTGTTCCGGATGCGACAGGCGGTTTTACCGCAAATGAACTTCCGAGACGCTATGAGGTGACGGCAGATGAGAGCGTTTGGAATTCATTTCCGATTGATAAGAGACAGGCGCTTATAGGTGTGCTTGCGCAGCGCCCTGTTCCGTCTTATCATGCGGACCCTGAGCGATTATATAAGATGAGTTATTCCGGCTACACAGTTGAGTTTTGCGTGCTGCCGGATTCTGTTGAGATTAAAAAGATTATCAAGGAGTCAAGATGCTGATTTCACTACTTAGCGCCGCAACGGTTTTTGTTGCTGATATGAAGGGCAAGTCTTATGCGAAGAAGCTTGCTGATTCTGATAAAAAGTCGGTGGGGCCGGTGGAGATTGCTTTTGTCCACAATAAGGGATTCGCGATGAATTTCATGAGCGATTCTCCCGATAAGGTGAAGTATATCTGCACGGGTGTAGGTATCGGAGTTTCGGCCACGCTTCTTTTGCTGTCTTCTAAAGGCGGACTTCTTAGTAAGATTGCTGCAGGTCTTGTTATAGGAGGCGCTGCAGGTAATATATCCGATCGCTATAGGCATGGATATGTAGTTGATTATATTCGTATACCGAAGTTGCCTGGCAAGTTCGGTAAGGTTTCCTATAATCTTTCTGATTTTTCAATTATTCTCGGGACAATTTTGTCTATCTTTTGATTTTTAAATACTTTTATCTTTCCCTAAGCTATACTATAATTATATGATATATGGGATTATTTTCCCAAAAGGAGAAGAGTATGTCCATCCTACAATTAGATTTTGCTGAGCCATTCTACAGCATCGATTTTGTTGAGAACGAAGACTCCTATTACGTGGACAAAAAGAGCATGGTCATCAACCTGGCAGAGCGCGCAAAGGAGAACATTGCACTCTCGGGTGAGCGCTTTATCGTGCCGCTCAAGGCTGCCATGGTGCAGGATATGACCATTAGACATTTGGTTAAAGCTCTTATAGTCCGCGATGTGGAGAGAACCGATCTGGCCGACTCAGAGACAGTTGCCAGAATCAAGAGCAGCTGGAAGTCCCTGTATGAGATGTCAGGCATCGCCCGTCACAAGGGACTTCCCTACTACAAGTCCCCTAAGTTCCGCATTGGCGAGGGAAGCAATCATCTGGAACTTAACTTCTGCTTCGTCAGCGAGGGCATGATTCCCTCCGGTCCCCACAGAGAGCATGACCGGGACTTTGATGAGGTCCACGCGCAGATTGCCGGCCACGGCATGATGCGAATATACGATTATGAAGATAAAGAAAACATTCACCAGGAGCTTAATATGGCTCCGGGTATTGTTCATGATATAATGTATGATTCGCAGGGCAAATATCCCTGGCATGAATATAAAAGCGTTACTCCTTGCGTGTACTGCCCTATAGAGCTTAATCGCGGAGTAAGCGAAAATTATCACCCAAAGGATCTTTAAAGGAGGATATAGAAATGAATAAGGCAATTACTATCGGTACAGTCGGTTCAGGATACGGCGGCTTTCTTCATGTTAATGGTTATCTGAATGCAGGTGGCATTCCTATTCGCCTCAAAACTATCTGTTCATCCAAGCTCGAACGCGCACAGAGCTTTCGTGATAAATATGGTTACGAACAGAGCACGGATAATTACGATGACCTTATTAACGATCCGGAGATAGATCTTATAGACCTTGCGGTTCCTCCTCGTCTTCATATTCCTTTCTGCATCAAGGCATTAAAGGCCGGCAAGAGCATCATTTGCGAAAAGCCCATCACCGGATATTTCGGAAATGGCGAAGATAATATAGGCAAAACCGTATCCAAGGCTCAAATGTGGGAAGAAATGGATAAGCAGCTTACGGAGCTGAAAAAGGTTATCGACGAAAGCACCGGAAAGTTCTTCTATGCAGAGAACTTCGTATATGCTACGCCCGTACAGAAGGCTGCTGAGATTCTCCGCGCAAAAAAGAGCAAAATCATGTTCATGAACGGTATTGAATCCATCATAGGATCTACCAGCCCTCTTGCTTCGGAGTGGAAAAACTTCGGCGGCGGCACCACAATGAGAAACGGCATTCATATTCTTTCAACCATGATGTATTTGAAGATGGTTGAAGCCCAGGCTCGTGGTGAGGACATAAAGGTTAAGTCTGTTACTGCGGTTATGGGACAGATTTCCAAGGTTCCGCTTAAGGAAGGCGAAAAGCAGTACGCGCAGGCCCATCCCAATGATGTAGAAGACTGCTCAAATATTATAGTAGTATATTCCGACGGTTCTATCTGCAATGTTATCGGAACAGACGCTGTAGTAGGCGGATCTGCAAATCAAGTAAATATCGCCTGCAACGATATGAAGTTCCGGATGAATATTACCCAGAACGATCTGCTTGAGACTTACTGCTGTGATGACGAGAATCTTGAAAATGTATACTGGGGCGAGCTCAATCCTCCGAAGACCGGATGGAATAACGTATTTATCTCTGACGAGGTAATCCGCGGATACACAGGAGAGATGAAGTCATTCCTTTCATCTATGGCTTACGGCACACCTACGGAAACACCGTTTGAGCTTGCGTACGATATCATCCGCGTGGTTTATGCTGCATTCCGCTCTGCCGAAGAAGGAAAGACCATTTATTTGGACTAACATCATGGAATTTAAACTGCATTCACAGTTCAACCCGACAGGTGATCAACCGGAGGCGATAGATAAAATCGTGTCCGGCTTTAAGTGCGGAAATACGCGAGAAACCCTGCTCGGAGTAACAGGATCAGGTAAGACATTTACCATGGCAAATGTCATCTGCGGCCTGCAGCGTCCGACCTTGATCCTCGCACATAATAAAACGCTCGCAGCTCAGCTGTACTCAGAGATGAAGGAGTTTTTCCCCGAGAATGCAGTCGAATATTTTGTGTCCTATTACGACTATTATCAGCCCGAAGCTTATGTACCGTCGACGGACACATACATAGCAAAGGACTCCGCAATAAATGACGAAATAGACAGACTCCGTCATTCGGCGACAGCAGCCCTGTCCGAAAGAAACGATGTAATAATAGTATCATCGGTGTCATGCATATACGGACTCGGCTCGCCTATAGACTATAAAAACATGGTAGTTTCGCTCCGCCCAGGTATGCAAAAAGACCGAGACGACGTGCTGCGGCAGCTGGTGGATATACAGTACACTCGCAATGATCTTGATTTTCATCGAGGCACATTCCGTGTACGTGGAGACACGATAGATATCATACCCGCGGGAAATGCCGACATATCCTACAGAATTGAATTCTTCGGAGACGAAATAGACAGAATCACTGCAGTTGATCCGCTGACCGGAGAGGTAAAGAGCACACTGGACCACGTGGCTATATTTCCGGCATCCCATTACGTAGTATCTGCGGATGCAATGAACCGCGCAATAAGAGCAATAGAAGAAGAGCTCGCCATTCAGGAAGAAGCATTCAGAAGAAGTGATAAATTATTAGAGGCGCAGCGCATCTCGGAGCGTACTAATTTCGATATAGAAATGCTGCGTGAAACCGGGTTTTGTTCAGGCATAGAGAATTATTCAAGACATCTCGTAGGACTGCCGGCAGGCGCAACGCCGCACACTTTGATGGATTATTTTCCGGATGATTTTTTGCTGATAATAGATGAATCTCACATGACGGTGCCTCAGGTAAGGGCGATGTATCACGGCGACCGCTCGCGAAAAACCGTGCTGGTTGATTACGGTTTCCGTCTGCCATCGGCACTTGATAACCGCCCGCTCAACTTTGACGAATTTGAAGCAAAGCTTGATAAAGTATTGTTTACTTCAGCGACCCCAGGGCCGTATGAGGCAGACTGCGAGCAGCTCCGCGCCGAGCAGATTCTGCGTCCCACCGGACTTCTGGATCCTGCAATAGACGTGCGTCCCGTAGACGGGCAAATAGATGATCTGATCAACGAAATTACACACGAGACAGAAGAGGGCAACAAGGTTCTCGTGACTACACTGACCAAGCGTATGGCGGAGGACTTAACCGACTATTTGCGAGAAGCCGGAATCAAAGTCAGATACCTGCATTCCGAAGTAGATACGCTTGAGAGAATAGAAATAATCAGAGACATGCGACTCGGCGTATTTGACGTACTGGTCGGAATCAACCTTCTACGTGAGGGCCTTGATATCCCCGAGGTGTCGCTCGTAGCAATACTGGATGCCGATAAGGAAGGTTTCCTTCGTTCCGAGACTTCACTCATTCAGACAGTCGGACGTGCTGCCAGAAATGTATCCGGACACGTCATTATGTATGCAGACACCATAACCGATTCGATGGCGGCTACTATTTCGATAACAAATAGAAGACGCGAGATTCAGGACGCATATAATAAAGCTCACGGCATTACACCCGAATCCATAAAGAAAGCCGTGCGCGATACCATCGCCATCTCGCATGCACCTGAGCGCAGCAAGAAGCTCGAACTCGATAAGGATCCCGAGTCGATGAGCGAGAAAGAACTGAAAGCGGTTATCGAAGAAATAAAGAAACGCATGCAGCGCGCTGCAGACGAGCTCAGCTTTGAAGAGGCCGCAATGCTGCGCGATAAGATGCTGGATATGAAAAAATATCTCAAATAATATGCAATAAACACCGTTTGCGGCAAAAACTTCATTTGCGGCAAACCGAAGAGAGAATATATGAAGACTCAAGACTATATAAAAAACACGAAGAATTATATAAAAATACGCGGAGCAAATGAGCACAATTTAAAGAACATTTCCGTTGATATACCGCGCGATGAGCTTGTGGTGCTGACGGGAATATCCGGTTCCGGAAAATCCTCTCTGGCATTTGATACTATTTACGCCGAAGGCCAGCGCCGGTATATGGAATCGCTTTCATCTTATGCCCGCCAGTTCCTGGGGCAGATGGATAAGCCTGACGTAGAGAGCATCGAAGGCCTCTCGCCTGCTATATCGATTGATCAAAAAGGCACAAATAAGAACCCTCGTTCGACGGTGGGAACAGTAACGGAAATCTATGATTACCTGCGTCTTCTTTATGCAAGAGCAGGTACGCCGCATTGTCCGAAATGCGGAAAGAAAATATACAAGCAGACGGTTGACCAGATGGTTGACCGCGTTATGACGCTATCGGAAAAGACCAGAATTCAGGTCATGGCGCCGGTTGTACGCGGCAAGAAGGGCCGCCACGAAAAAGTGCTTGAGGCCGCTAAAAAGAGCGGATATATCCGCGTGCGTGTCGACGGAAATATATATGAACTCAGTGAAGAGATCACTCTTGATAAAAATATAAAGCATAACATTGAAGTGGTAATAGACAGACTTTCAATCCACGAAGGAATTGAAAGACGCCTTGCCGATTCGCTGGAAAATGCGCTTGCAATCGCAGAAGGTCTTGCAATTATTGACGTCGGCGAGAATACCGAGCCGCTTACATTCAGCCAGAGCTTTTCATGCCCGGATTGCGGAATCAGCATAGATGAGGTTGAGCCACGCAGCTTCTCATTCAATAATCCTTTCGGCGCCTGTCCTGAGTGTACCGGCCTCGGATTTAAGATGGAATTTGACGAATTTTTGATAGTTGAAGACCCTGAGAAGTCTTTATCAGAAGGCGCCATCACTGCAAGCGGATTCGGCTCCGCATCAAAGGACGGCTCATGGACCCATCAGATGCTGGAAGGCATGGCCAAGGCAAATGGTTTCAGTATGGACACGCCTTATAAAGATTTGCCGGTCTATGCACGCGAGCTTATTATGTACGGCACGGGACATAATAAAGTATCACTGGAATTCGAAGGCCGTGACGGACTGCGCACCTATGAGTGGCCTTTTGAGGGAGTTATCACGATGCTGAAGCGCAGATATCGCGACACATCGAGCGAAGAGGTGCGTAGCGAATACGAATCATACATGCGCGTGACGCCGTGCCCTGTATGCCATGGCCAGAAGCTCAAGAGCACATCACTCGCGGTAACCATCGGCGATAAAAACATATACGATTTAACCTGTATGCAGATTCCGGATGCAATCACATATTTGCAGGCATGCGAGAAAGATTTTACGCAGATGCAGATGACTATTGCGCGTCCTGTACTCAAAGAAATCTACGCAAGAATGGGATTTTTAAATGAAGTAGGCCTGTCTTATCTGACGCTCGGAAGAACTGCGGCAACGCTCTCCGGCGGAGAATCACAGCGTATCAGACTTGCTACTCAGGTAGGCTCCGGTCTGGTCGGAGTTGCGTACATCCTTGATGAGCCGTCAATCGGACTTCACCAGAGGGACAATGAAAAACTGCTTGCAACCTTGAAGCATTTGCGCGACCTCGGCAACTCCGTATTAGTGGTAGAGCATGATGAAGAAACCATGCGCGCAGCAGATTATATAGTTGACATCGGACCCGGAGCAGGAGAACACGGCGGGTATGTTGTCGCTACCGGAACTGCGGATGAGATAGCAAAAATCCCTGAGTCAATTACGGGACAGTATCTGTCCGGCAAAAAGTTCATCCCCATTCCCGATGAGAGACGCAAACCGTCGGGCTTTTTGCGCATCGAAGGGGCAAAAGAGCATAACTTAAAGGGAATAGATGTTGATATTCCTCTCGGAATATTTACCTGCGTTACCGGAGTGTCCGGTTCAGGTAAGAGTTCACTGATAAATGAAATACTATACAAGACCGCCGCGAGGCGCCTGAATCGCGCCCGTATCATCCCCGGCGCGGCGATTTCCGTAACCGGACTTGAGTCCCTCGACAAGGTAATAAACATCGATCAGTCGCCTATCGGTCGTACGCCGCGGTCTAACCCCGCAACCTACACGGGAGTCTTCGACCTAATACGCGATCTGTTCGCGGCGACGCCCGACGCCAAGGCGCGCGGCTATGCTAAAGGGCGTTTCAGCTTCAATGTTCGCGGAGGCAGGTGTGAAGCCTGCTCGGGAGACGGAATTCTCAAGATTGAGATGAACTTCCTGCCGGATGTATACGTGCCATGCGAAGTATGCGGCGGCAAGCGATATAACAGAGAAACCCTGGAAGTGAAGTATAAGGGCAAGAGTATATACGATGTTTTGAATATGACAGTGGAAGAGGCCCTCGAGTTCTTTAAGCCGGTACCGAGCATCCGCGCCAAGATAGAGATGCTCAATTACGTCGGACTTTCATATATCCGCCTGGGGCAGCCTTCTACAACTCTATCCGGCGGCGAAGCACAGCGCGTAAAGCTCGCAACGGAGCTGTCAAAGCGCAGCACGGGACGCACGCTTTACATACTTGACGAACCAACCACAGGACTTCATTTTGCCGATGTACATAAGCTCGTGGACATCCTCCACAGGCTCTCGGATACCGGCAATACGGTAATAGTAATCGAGCACAATCTGGACGTTATAAAAACTGCGGATTACATCATAGATCTGGGGCCTGAGGGCGGCGACGGAGGCGGCACGCTCGTGGCATCAGGAACGCCGGAACAGGTGGCTCGCTGCAAGGCTTCCTACACAGGAAAATATCTCAAAGATATGCTATTTTCGCATTGATTTTTGAACCTGAAAACATTATACTTTTTAATGCAAAATCATTTGCCTATAAGGAGGCATAATATGAGTGATAATCAGAGATTAGTAGGTACAATAAGCCGCGGAATCCGCTGCCCTATCTTCCGTCAGGGCGACGACCTTCCGAAACTTGTTGCGGACAGTGTACTTGCAGCAGCAAAAAGCGAGGGCTTTGAGCTGCGCGACAAAGATGTTATAGCAGTAACCGAGTCAGTAGTAGCCCGTACACAGGGCAATTACTGCACAGTTGATGATATAGCGGCAGACGTAAAAGCAAAGCTCGGCGGTGAGACAGTCGGAGTAATATTCCCGATTACTTCCCGCAACCGTTTTGCCATTCCGCTCCGCGGCATAGCTAAGGGCTGCAAGAAGATAGTTCTTATGCTCAGCTATCCCAACGATGAAGTCGGCAACAGCACCATCACCGCTGAGAAGTTCGAGGCTTCAGGCGTTAATCCTTACACGGATGTTCTTGATATCAAGCGCTACCGTGAGCTGTTCGGTTATGACAAGCATCCCTTCACCGGTATGGATTATGTAGAGTATTACGGCAACCTTATCGAAGAGTGCGGCTGCGAGGTTGAATTTGTATTTGCCAATCAGGCCAAGACAATTCTTAATTACACTGACCATGTTCTGTGCTGCGATATTCATACCCGCGCACATTCAAAGAAGGTTCTTAAGGATGCCGGCGCTGCCGTAGTTCTCGGACTCGATGATATTATGACTGCCCCTATAAACGGAAGCGGATACAATGAAAGCTACGGTCTGCTCGGATCAAATAAATCTACAGAAGACAGCGTTAAGCTCTTCCCGAGAAATTGCCAGCCGGTTGTTGACAGAATTCAGGCACTTGTTGAGGAAGCTACAGGTAAGCGCATCGAAGTTATGGTATACGGCGACGGTGCTTTCAAGGATCCCCAGGGCAAGATTTGGGAATTAGCTGACCCGGTTGTTTCTCCGGCATTTACCGAGGGACTTCGCGGAACACCCAACGAGCTTAAGCTTAAGTATCTTGCAGACAATGACTACAAGGATCTCTCCGGAGACGAGCTTAAGGCAGCTATTTCCGATAAGATAAAAGAAAAAGACGGCAACCTGAAGGGCAATATGGTTTCCGAAGGAACCACACCTCGTCAGCTTACCGACCTGATTGGTTCGCTCTGCGACCTTACTTCAGGTTCAGGAGATAAGGGTACTCCCGTAGTGCTTGTACAGGGATATTTCGACAACTATACAAACGATTAACATTAGGAGATTTTTATGAGTATTATCACAGCATCAGTTAACGATGGAACATTAACACTTTTCGCAGGCGGACGTATCGATACCACAAATGCCGACCAGGTTGCACAAGAGTTCAGTGCCGCACGTGAGCAGTATCCTCATGACGCAATTATTCTTGATGTAGATGATCTTGAATACATCTCCAGTGCGGGACTTCGTGCCATATTAAAGCTACGCAAGGATGAGCCTACACTGAAGGTTATCAATGCTTCATCAGAAGTATATGAGGTATTTGAGATGACCGGATTCTCAGAGATGATTCCGATTGAGAAGGGCTATCGTAAGCTTTCAGTTGAAGGTTGCAGCATCATCGGTAAGGGCGCGAAGGGTACAGTATATCGTCTTAACGAAGACACTATCGTTAAGGTATACAACAACCCGGACAGCCTTCCGGATATTCATCGCGAGCGCGAGCTTGCGCGTAAGGCCTTCATACTCGGTGTTCCTACCGCTATTTCATATGATGTTGTCAGAGTTGATGATAAATACGGCTCAGTATTTGAACTTCTCAATGCAAAATCATTTTCAGAGATGATTGCCGAGAATCCCGACAAGTTCGAGGAATACGTTAAGATCACGGCTGATATGCTGAGAAATATTCATGAAACTCCCGTTAAGGCAAGCGATATGCCTGATGTTAAGATTCTTATCAAGAAGTGGACCGATACAGTTAAGGAATACATCGCTCCGGCTGAATATGATAAGCTCATTGCGCTCATTGATGCGACTCCCGATGTGCTCACAATGCAGCACGGCGATTATCACACCAACAATATCATGATGCAGGGAGATGAGGCTCTTATCATTGATATGGATACTTTGTCACACGGACATCCGGTATTTGAACTTGCAAATGTATATATTGCATACGTTGGTTTTGGCCTTGCCAATCCCAAACAGACAGAGGATTTCATAGGACTTCCGTATACTGTTACTACTGAATTCTGGAACAGATTCCTGCGTATCTATCTTAAGACTGAAGATGAAGCAAGAGTTACAGAAGTCGAGAAGAAAGTTAAGCTTATGGCATTCGTGCGCTTGATGCGTCACACCGTACGCCGTGGCATCAGCAATGAGCTCGAGCAGAAGGCTTTTGACATCGCCCGCGCAGGACTCACAGAGCTCCTGGCTGAGGTTGATACACTTGACTTTTGATTTATTAATCAATAGATAATATGCGTACGTAGAGGAATGTGGCCGAAGGCTTATGCCGGGGCAGATTCCTCTACTTGATTTTTAAGACCCAGAGGATCAGACATGAAATACGACCGTGTTTACAATTTTTCCGCCGGACCTGCAATGATGCCCGAACCGGTGCTGGAAGAGATTCGCGATGAAGTAATGAACTACCGCGGATGTGGTATGAGCGTTATGGAAATGAGCCACCGCTCAAAGATGTTTACCGACATTTACGACAGCGCAGTAGAGGACCTTCGCACTCTTATGGGGATCCCTGATAATTACGAAGTGCTCTTTATCCAGGGTGGCGGAACCCTGCAGTTTTCCATGGTTCCTATGAACCTGATGCGTGGCGGTACGGCCTGCTACATAGATACCGGCACATGGTCAAGCAAGGCGATTACAGAAGCCCAAAAAGTCGGTAAGGTTGAAGTTGTGGCTTCTTCAAAAGATAAGAACTACACCTATATTCCGGATTGCAGCAATCTTGCGCTTCCTGAAGATACGGATTACGTATACATCTGCGAAAACGAAACAATTAACGGAACCACCTATCCGAAGATTCCGAATACGAAGGGACATATCCTTGTATCCGATCAGTCTTCGATGTTTTTATCACGTCCCTGCAATGTAAGTGATTACGGTCTTATCTGGGCAGGCGTTCAGAAGAACGTAGGTCCTGCCGGCATGGCGGTGGTTATCATTCGCCGCGACCTAATCCGCGAGGAACTTGATAAAGAGCTTCCGCTTTATATGAGCTATTATATTCACGCGGCTAATGATTCCATGTACAATACCCCGAACTGCTGGGGCATCTACTGCGTAGGGAAGGTATTCAAATATCTCCTTGATCTCGGCGGAGTTTCGGCTATGCAGAAGATTGATGAGGATAAGGCAGCGGTGCTTTACGATTATCTTGATAACAGCAGACTCTTTAAAGCGAGCGTTGAACCTGAAAGCCGTTCTATGATGAATGTCTGCTTCCGCACCGGCTCAGATGAGCTTGACGCGGAATTTGTCAAGCTTGCCAAGGCCGAGGGCTTTGATAATCTGAAAGGTCATCGCAGCGTAGGTGGACTTCGTGCTTCTATTTACAATGCTATGCCTCGCGAGGGAGTTGAAGCTTTGGTTGATTTTATGAAGAATTTTGAGGAGACACACAGCTGATGGCAGATTTTTCGGGCCTTCCTTTTATGCCGGCAGACATCCTGCTGCCAGACGCAGATATGAAACGCTGGTCGGTTATAGCCTGCGACCAGTTTACATCCGAACCTGAATACTGGCAGGAGACTGCCGAGATAGTAGGCGAAGCACCTTCGAGCCTGCATCTTATATTGCCTGAGGCAAGACTCGGACAGCCGGATACTGAAGAACATATAGAAAAGATAAATGCCACTATGCGCGAGTATCTTGCGCAGGGCATTTTTACCGAATACAAAAATGCACTTATTTATGTTGAACGCACGCAGACAGATGGTCGTATTCGTCGCGGAATCGTGGGGCAAATAGATCTTGCAGAATATGATTTTGCTCCGGGTTCTGCTGCGCAGATTCGTGCAACGGAGGGCACTGTGCTTGATAGAATTCCTCCGCGTGCGAAGGTGAGACGCGGCGCCGCGCTTGAGCTTCCGCATGTCATGCTGCTACTTGATGATGCCGAGCGCTCATGCATTGAGCCGCTTTTTGCTGATTTAATCACATGCACACCCGCATATGATTTTGACCTGATGCAGGGCGGCGGACACATCCGCGGGGTTGTGATTCCCGATGACATCGCGGGGAAGGTAGCCGCAGCATTGCAGAAGCTGCACAAGAAGTCACCGGATATGCTTTTTGCAGTAGGAGACGGCAATCATTCGCTTGCATCCGCTAAGCGCTGCTTTGAAGAAGAAGCCGAGCTTCTCGGAAGCCGTGATATCCCCAGCCGTTATGCGCTGGTTGAAATTGTTAATATCTACGATGAGGCGCTGCAGTTCGAGCCGATTCATCGCGTGCTAAGCGGAGTAGAGCCTGATGCAGTGCTCGAAGCGCTTCTTGCCGAATATCCGGGCAGCTACTTAGGCGATGGTATCGGTCAGCAGGTAGGATTCATATGCGACGGCAACGGCGGCATGATTACCATACCCGACCCGCCCGCGGCCTTGGCGGTTGACAGCCTTCAGAGATTTCTCGACAAATATTTGCCCGCGGCAGGCGGCAGCATCGATTACATCCATGACGATGAGACGGCAATTAGGCTCGGAATGGAACCGGGCGCGATGGCATTTCTGCTTCCCGCTATGGCTAAGGATGAGCTGTTTCCGTCAATTAAGAAGGATGGTGTTCTGCCGAGAAAAACTTTTTCTATGGGGCACGCCAGAGACAAGAGATATTACCTGGAGGCGCGCAGGATAAAGTAACGCGCTATTGCTATTATTATCGATAGATAGTATAATTTTCGCTCAGGAGGTTATGGCTATGAATGAAATTCGCAGATCAGATAAACTGGCTCAGGTGAATTATGCTGTTCGTGGTCCTTTACTTGATGCCGCAAATGAACTCGAGAAAAAGGGTGTTGAGATTCTTAAGCTCAATATCGGAAACCCGGGTCCTTTTGGCTATTACGCACCAGGTCCTTTGGTTGCCCGTATGCAGGATACACTTGAGGCGTCTGAAGGATATTCAGATTCAAAGGGTATTCTTCCCGCGCGTGAGGCGGTACTTGAGTATTGCAAGACCAAGAACCTTCCTAATATTTGCGTAGATGAGATCTACCTCGGCAATGGCGCAAGTGAGCTCATTACCATGACGCTTAACGCGCTTGTTAACGCCGGAGATGAGGTACTGGTTCCCGCGCCTGACTATCCGCTGTGGACAGCATCTGTTAATCTTGCAGGCGGACGCGCCGTGCACTACATTTGCGATGAGGCTCATGAGTGGATGCCTGATCTTGCCGATATCGAAGCAAAGATTAATGAGCGCACCAAGGCGATTGTAGTTATCAATCCGAACAATCCTACCGGTGCGATTTATTCCGATGATATTCTTAAGGTGATAGTTGAGCTGGCTCGTAAGAATAATCTGATTATTCTGGCCGATGAGATATACGACAGGCTCCTGCTTGATGATCGCAAGCATACATCTATTGCATCACTTGCTCCGGATCTTTTCTGCATTACATTTAACGGACTCAGCAAGTCACATCTTGTATGCGGATACCGTGTTGGCTGGATGTGCATATCAGGCGATAAGAGTCACGCAGAGGATTTTATCACCGGTCTCAATGTGCTTTCTTCTATGAGACTGTGTGCAAATGTTCCCGCGCAGAACGCGATTCCGGTTGCTCTGGCTGATCCGTTCTTCGCAAAGCCTCTGCTTGCGCCCGGCGGAAGATTTTATGAGCAGCGCAAGGCAGTCGTTGATACTATCGCTAAGATCGACGGTATGTCAGTGGTTCCGAATAAGGCTGCTTTCTATATGTTCCCGAAGATTGACACGGAGATGCATCATATTAATGATGATAATAAATTTGCCCTTGATTTCCTGAATGCCAAGCACGTGCTTATCGTTTCAGGTACGGGATTTAACTGGCCGGCACCGGATCATTTCCGCGTTGTATGTCTGCCGGAGGCTTCCGTTTTGGCAGAGGCTATGAATCGTCTTGGCGATTTCCTTGCGGATTACAAACAGTATTAATTTGATTTTTTCGTAGTGCAGTTGGCACGTAATATATATTATTAAGGAGTTTTGTCATGGAAGAGAAAAAGATTTTAACTCAGAGTGGTCTTGCCAAGCTTGAAGAAGAGCTTGCTGACCTTAAAGTTAACCGCCGCAAGGAGGTTGCTCAGAAGATTAAAGAAGCACGTGAGCAGGGCGACCTGTCAGAGAATGCCGAATATGACGCAGCTAAAGACGAGCAGCGTGATATCGAAATCCGCATTCAGGAGATCGAGAAGATTCTTAAGGATGTTGAGGTTGTTGCTGATGATGATGTTGACACCAAGAAGATCGGTATCGGCAGCAAGGTTAAGCTGCACGATGATGAGTTCGATGAAGATGTTGAGTACACCATCGTTGGTTCTACCGAGGCCGACAGTCTTGCCGGAAAGATTTCAAATGAGTCTCCGGTTGGTGCTGCTTTAATCGGCCACAAGAAGAATGATGTTGTTAAGGTTGAACTTCCCAATGGCAACATCGGCACATATAAAGTATTAAAGATTACCAAGAGCTGAGGTTTTTTATGGCAGAGCAAAATAATTCTACCATGGAGCAGGACTTAGGCCAGCTTCTTAAGGTTCGCAGAGAAAAGCTTGCGGAGCTGCAACAGGCCGGGGCTGATCCTTTTCAGATTACAACTTATGACCAGACCCATCATACTGATGAGGCTAAGGCCTTGTATGAGGCTCATGAGAGTGAGCTTCTCGGCGCGCGTTCTGCTGTTAATACAGAGGGCCTTTCCGAAGAAGAGGCACGTGCGGCAATTAACGATGATTACAATGAGCGCCGCGGCATTATGGATGCTTCTCCTATCATTGTCAGCATAGCAGGGCGTATGATGTTCAAGCGCATTATGGGTAA